>JAUIKP010000097.1 GCA_030430725.1 Nitrospiria bacterium | reverse complement strand
AAAGAGCGTCTGTTCTTTTTCCGCCATGGCATCTTCATAGGGACCGAAATGTGGGAGACAATGTGTTTTGGCCCAGTGCCATTGCCGGAAAGCATCTTTTTTCGTTCCCGGAAGAAATTCCGGATGAAGGGTACCTGGGTGGTCGGCAAATCGGGATTCAACGAGTTTAACGACCTCGGTCTTAATAGGGTTGGGCGGAAAGCGGAGTACCTTTGTGGGGCGCGGGCTTCCTTTCCAGGGCTTCCGATTTTCGGTATCGAAACTATATTTTCCGCCCATTGGGCGGGGACCTTCCATCAGGATGCCGGTGTGTTTTCGAACAAAACGATAAAAGGTATCCATGCGCCAGGGAGGCTCTTTACCCGCACCCTCCTCAAAGTCATGCCTGGAGGTCAACCAACCTTCATGAGGAATGCAGGTGACTAAACCCCTTTTGACGAGCGGATCAAGATCCTGCCTGACTTCAAGTTCCGCCGGTTCCATGACCCGCAAAGAGCCTAATTCCTGAATGAGGGTTTTTAGCGTTTCTCGCAAAGGTTCGGAGGTCGTTTGGTAGCGAACGGCCACGCCCCGCTTCGCCTGTTCGAGTGCGAAGTGACGCAGGTTGAGAAGATGAAAGGCGATTTTTTGCTTGTGGTAGGGCCTTCTTTTTAGTTTCCAATGCGACTCGATGAACACCACACCAAGGCCCTGAGGATCTTCCCGGCTCAAGGGGCCGATGTCATCGGAAAGTTGGTCTTCTAAAACGAGAATCCAGCTCCTCTCGTTTTCCCCCGTTGCAAAGGAGTTCAGTATTCTGAAAAATTCATTCATGCTTGGTCGGACCATTCCAATGTCAGGAATGAAACAGGGCTCAGGCGATCTCTGCATGAGCCAACCATATGAGTGCGGTTGCAATCCGTTCGAGAACCGATCAGGCCCGGCCGGTCAGGCGTAACCGGTTTCTCGCAAACCAGTCATAGGCCCGAACCAGTATTTTGTTGATTGCAGGCCGCCGGGCCAATCTTGCGAGAGGGTGCAATCCGATGGCTTCCCACATTGCCCGGAACACCTCGACCCCTGAAATGAGCGTTCCATCCGACCACCGGGCATGAATCACTTTGCCCAAATCATATGGACTCAATCCGTGTTCTTCCGGATGGTAGGAGGAAGCCGCAAAATCAATGAATTCGAGATGGTTCTTCCGGTTGAATAGGTTCATGAGATCGATCTCACGACGACAAATCGGACAGTCCCCATCAAAATACACGGTCAATGGATAGGGCTTGGTTCCTCCGGACGGCATGACATTGGGAGGCACCTCGGGGGATGGTTGGCGGCCACCCGTACAGGATTTCTTATTCATGATGCCCATTCTGCCGGAACAAGGTGTTCCCTTTAAAAATTCGAAAGAGATAATACAGGGAAGGGAACAGGAACAATATGCCAACCAATAACGCCCCTGCGATAAAATGCAGGGTGACCTCGGGAGCTGAGGTATTGAAGACCGTCAGGTTGGGGGGGATCAAATAGGGGAATTGTGCGATACCCCATGTCCAAATCGTCAGGGTGACTTGCAGGATGGAAAAGGTCCGCGCCCACCAGTAGCGCTGCGTCAGGAGCAATAGGATTGCTGCAATCGTCAAACTGCCGACGCCGAGTTGAATAAATCCTCCCCAGAAGCTGGTCGTCACCTCTCCCCAGAGTCGCGGTGCCCCGGACCTTCCCAGGTACAACACGGCTTCTTCCAGTATGCCCGCCAGGAGGACGGCAGTAATCGCCCGTTTCCGGAAAATCTTCTGCAGTGTGGGATCACGGGTTTCCAGAAGGAGGTACGTGGCTGCCAGATAAGAAAACAGCAAGAGGGTCAGCAATCCCATGCCTAACGGAAACGGTTTCAGCCACGGAGCTATATACCCATCAAAAAAGGTTGCAGGGTTGACGGGAAAGTGGCCGGAGGTAATGGCGCCAATGATAATACCCAGGAGAAGAGGGCTGATGAGACTGGAAATGGCAAACAGTTGATCCCACCTGAGGTGAATGTCATCATCCTGAATGTCATAGTGACGAAAGGCAAACGCCGAACCGCGGAGGACGATGCCGATGACCAGGATGGTCAGAGGAATATGAAGGGTGGTGGAAATATGCACATACGCCTTCGGAAAGGCCGTGAAGACGATCGTCACGATCAGAATCAACCACACATGATTGGCTTCCCAGATCGGTCCGATGGCTTCTCCGATCAACTGGTGTTGCGCCCGCCTTGTGGGACCCCTGGCCAAGAGATGCCATACTCCGGCTCCAAAGTCTGCCCCGCCCAGCAAGGCGTAAAACGTCAGGGCAATCAGTAGGACATTGGCAAGAGCGATTTCCAGTGCCATCAGACAGATTCCCCCTCCTTCCTCGGGGAAGCCATCTCAAACTGATCGGGTGTGGCTGAAACATGGCGCCACATCAACCAGGTCACGATACAGGCCAGGAAAATATACAAAGCCCCAAAAACTATCAGGGGAATGATCAATCCCGGCATGGGTGTGACGGCATCTGCGGTTTTCAGATATCCCACAATGACCCAGGGTTGCCGGCCCACTTCCGTCGCCACCCAACCGGCTTCGATTGCCAGAAAACCTAAGGGCGTCGCCAATACCAGCGCCTGAAGGAAACGCCGGCATTGATAGAGCGTGTTTTTCTGGTACATAACCCAGAAGCCCCAGAGAGCCAGGCCCATCATCACAAATCCGATGAACACCATGAGTTGAAACGCCGTCCTGGTTATTCCAATGGGCGGCCAGTTTTCCTGTGGGAAATCTTTGAGACCTATCACCTGACCGTTGGGATCCGATGTGACGAGTAGACTCAGGGCATAAGGGATTTCCAGCACATAGTCGAACATTTCTCTTTCTGAATCCCAAACCCCCCCGATTCGAAACGGCGCGCCCTGTTGCGTCTCGACCTGGGCTTCGAAGACCGCCAATTTTAAGGGCTGGAATTCTGCTACTTGCTTGGCGAGAAAATCTCCGCTGAGCGGTTGAAGAATGGCGCTGATTCCACCGATGACCAATGTGATTTTTAAAGCCGATAGATGAAACGCATTGCCGGGTTGGCGGAGAAGCAGAAACGCGTGAATGCCGGCTACCGCAAAACCGGTAGCGGCAAACGCAGCAAGGATCATGTGAGGGGCCTGCAATATACCCGAAGGATTGAAGAGGGCCGCGACGGGATCGATGTTGGCCGGAATTTCGCCATGCATCATAAATCCTCTGGGGGTATTCATCCACCCATTCGCCATGACGACGACGACTCCGGACGTGATTCCACTCAGCGCCACCACCCCTCCCGCCGTGAGGTGCGCGCCCGGGCTTACCTTTTGCCATCCATAGAGATAGATCCCGAGAAAAATGGCTTCCGTAAAAAACGCAAACCCTTCGATAGCAAAGGCCGGTCCAATGATGGGACCAGCCCATTCCATAAACCGGGGCCAGAGTAAGCCCAATTGGAATGACAGCACGGTCCCCGTGACGGCTCCAACGGCAAAAAAAATGGCCGTGCCTTTGGCCCAGCGTTTGGCAATGGTCAGGTAGACGGCTTTCCCTGTTTTCAGCCAGCGCCCTTCCGCCACCACCATCAGGAGAGGCATGGCCATACCCACGACTGCAAAAATGATATGGAACCCCAGCGACATGGCCATGAGGGATCGTGCAGCGATTAAATCATTCATATAACCAATATACTCCAAAGGGTGAGGTGGGATCTCCTCCATGAGCTCAGGTCTTTCGGTTTGGTAGCCCAAAGGTCAATTATTTCCAGGACGGGTCCTTGAGTCCCAGTGTGCAGAGACCGTTCCTTACCCGTAGGAACGAGGACCGAAGAGAAGCGGAGCCAATCAATTTTTTCCCCGGGAACTTGCATGCGCTCAGGGTGGTGGGGCCGGCTTGAGTGTTTTCAAGTAGGCTT
Organism: Nitrospiria bacterium; assembly: GCA_030430725.1. Taxonomy (GTDB): domain Bacteria; phylum Nitrospirota; class Nitrospiria; order Nitrospirales; family UBA8639; genus Nitrospira_E. The sequence goes on along the minus strand of JAUIKP010000097.1, from coordinate 5,338 downwards.
GGACGTCGGCAATCTGCTGGGAAGTTAAGCGATCTTGCCACGCCGGCATATTCCCACGTCCCTTTAAAATCGTCGTCCAAAACATGTCATTATTCTGGAGGATCGGATTTTGCTGTAATGCGGGACCATATTCACCTTTGGCGAGCGCCCCGTGGCAGGCCTTGCAGTTTTTGTCGTACACGTCATACCCCCGGTCGGCCAGCCCGGATGGAAATTCCCTGATCTGAGAGTCGGGGATGGAGGCCACCTGGGAATTCGGAGAAACACCGGATTGGTCATCTTGTACGCTTGGATTACTAGACGGTTGTGTGGAAGACATGTGCGGTTCCCCGAAGACCTTCAGCAGGGTCAGCATTCCCCGAGGGTACTTCCGATCGTCAGCCACATGGGGTACCACATGGCAGTGAAATAACCAGGTCCCTGCATGGTTGGTGACAAACTCGACGACTTTAATTTCAGCAGGTCCGATGGAGAGCACTCCGTTGGGATTGTCCCATCCGGGAAGCCGAGGATTTCCGGGATTCACTTCATTCCATTTATGACCATGAAGATGTGGGGTATGAAACTCGAATCCGATATTGGCGAGAATAATGCGAACCCGGTCCCCCACCTTGGTGTTCATAGGATGGTAATCAGGGGCAGAACGGCTATTGATCGTGTGGGTATCGTAGTGTCCATCATCATTTATGTCCCACTCGTCCCAAAATGTGACAAATTCCTGATCGACTTGAGGCCAGGTAGGATCTTCGACGACAAATAACCCATACATGCCGTGATCCATGTGGTTCGCCGTGTCGAAATGGCAATGATAGAGATAATAACCGGGATCTTCAGCCATCCATTCATAGGTGTAGGATTCGCCAGGCATCTGGAGTTGCTCACGTCCCATGGTTCGTTGACCATTTCCGTCCATGTTAAACGGATGCACACCATGAAAATGCATGGTGTGAGGAAGGTGATGGGTGTTGGTGAAATGGACTTTGACCAGGTCGCCTTTGTTGACACGAATGACCGGGCCGGGAACTGAAGGCTTTTTCCCTTTTAGGGCATAAGCCCAAACGGGCACTTCTTTCTTGGGATCCTCCAATAACGTAATAGTCATTTCTTCGACCGTGATGGAGAATTCTTTGACGGGTACTTCTTCAGCGTAAATGATGTGAGCAGACATTCCCAACAAAATGATTGAAAGAGTTATACCCACGATAAAAAGTCTGGGCATTTTACCCAAATAGTTTTTCATAGTGTCCTCCATGGGACTCGGTGGATCTTTTACGCTACCTGAATGCAGGTAATCGGGTCTCGACGATTTCCAGGTTTGGTCAGCAGCATCTGAACGTCACTGATGACGCGTTCCGTAAATCCTCCCTCGCAATAACAAAAATAGAACTCCCACATACGGAAAAATTCTTCGGTGTAGCCCAGTCTGAGAATTTTTTTACGGTTCCGGTAAAGATTATCACGCCAGGCTTTCAGCGTTGTGACATAATGCGGCCCGATATCCTCAAGATGAAAGAGTCGCAGATCACTGGCTCGTGCGATAGACCCGCTTATGGCGGTGATGGAGGGAATACAGCTACCTGGGAAAATGTACCGTTGGATGAAATCCACCGAACGTTTGGCGGCTTCATATCGTTGATCGGCGATCGTGATGGCCTGCAATAACATCATTCCCTCAGGCTTCAGAAGCCGGCTGCATGCTTCAAAATAGGAATCAAAATAATGGTGTCCCACTGCCTCGATCATTTCCAACGAAACCAGTTTGTCGTATTGCCCCGTGAGGTCACGATAATCCGCGCACAGCACAGTGATGCGGTCATCCAGGCCGGCTTCCGCAATCCGTTGACGGGCCAGATCATATTGTTGTTGGGATATGGTGGTGGTCGTGACCTGACAGCCATAGCGGGTGGCTGCATACAGCGCAAATCCGCCCCACCCGGTCCCGATCTCCAGGAGATGGTCTGTCGATTTCAGCTCCAGCTTGCGACAAATATGGTCCAGGCGCGCTACCTGAGCTTCATGAAGCGTCATGGTGGAATCGGTGAAAATGGCGCTGGAGTACATCAGGCTTTCATCAAGAAACAGGGAAAAGAATTCATTGCCGACATCATAGTGGGCTGAAATGTTGCGTCGGCTCCCTTTGGTCGTGTTCCGGTTCAGTCGGTGGAGGAATTTCTGAATGGGCATGGTTAACCCGGCCCATGGGCCATCCATTCCATCCAGAAGTTCTCGGTTCCATAAGAAAATGCGTATCAGGACCGGGAGATCATCAACCTGCCAATAGCCTGCCATGAAGGCCTCTCCGGCTCCGATGGATCCACCGAACGCCGTATCAGTGTAGAATCGGGGATTGGTGACTGTGACCGTGATTTTCAAAGGGCATTGCGCTGTGACCCGGCCGAAACGGAGACGGGTGCTCCCATCACATAGGATAATTTCACCGTTGGTTATCCGGTTGAGCCGACTCAGCAGGGCGCGCCTGGCATAGGCCTCCAGAAACCTGGGTTTGGGAGTGATGCCCGCCGATATGGTTGACGGGAATGATAGGGGTTTCGAAGTCATAGGCTGTCCGCCGACCTGGTTTTACCTTGTGGGTCCTGTAAAGTTTTTAAGGGATGAGTAAACATTGGCACGCGTTTAAGAAAAAGTTTCAAGGCCTGCCAATAAATCGCGGTCAGCACCTTTATGGGCATGAGGGGATAGCCGGCCAATTCCCAGGCGCAGCTCATCCCGTTGATCGCTTCACGCTCCAATATCAGTGTCGCGTCAAAGATGCTCCGGTTGTGCTGAAAGTTTTTCATATGCACCGAAAGGTGTGTGTCGGGAGTTCCGAATGTCCAATCATATTGAATGTCCATGGGCATAAATGGCGAAACATGAAACGCCTTTCCAAACCGGAAACGTAAATGTTCGGTTTGTGTCAGACTCGAATGCCTTGGAAGGACATAGGCATGCCGTTCGTTCCATGGGGTGTTGGTGATCTCCGCGACGATCGTCTCAAGACATTGAGACCGGGCATCGAAGCAGTAATAAAAGCTGACCGGGTTGAACGAAAACCCGAAATGTCGCAGATGCGTGAGCAAACGGATAGGCCCCTCCGGGGAATGTCCTGTTTCCCGTCGGATATGTTCCCGGACAGCTGTCTGCAGAGGGATTCCCGGATCTCCCAGATAGTCCCTTCGGCGAAATCTGACCGGTGCAGGGCCCTTCGTTGACCAGAACCAACGGCCTTCGAAGACCATGTCGAGCTCATCGAGATCAAGATACGCATAGAACACCGGATAATCGAACGAATGGACTTTCGGTTCAAACCGCCGATGCCGTATTCGTCCGTGATAAAGGCAACTTTGCATGATGCGTGGTCCTTTTGAAATGTTCCAACGCGTTTAGGGCACTTACGACTCCGTCTTCGTGAAATCCGTATCTCCAGTAGGCACCGCAAAAATAGGTCCGGTTGCGACCGTTGATCTCCGCCTGCCGCTGTTGCGCCCGGACACTGGGGATGGAAAAAATCGGGTGAGCATAGGTCATGCGCTTCAGAATTTTGCAGGGGGAGATGTCCCGGCTGTTATTCAGGGTGACACAAAATTGGACGGGGGCGCGAAGACCCTGCAAAATGTTCAGATTGTAGGTCACCGCAACCCGGTTTTGTGGGTGAACCGGAATATGGTAGTTCCATGCAGCCCAGGCTTGTCGACGTGTGGGAAGCATCCCGGCATCGGTGTGAAGGACCGCCTCATTGTTCTGTGTGGTCATCGGACCTAATACCTCCTCCTCCAGGTCCGTGGCATCGCTCAATAATCGAAGGGCCTGATCTCCGTGCGTCGCAATGAACACGGCGTCGAATCGCTCGGGGGAGCTATGCAACCCTGTTACGGTCACATAGTCCCTGTTTCGTACGATGCGTTTTACCGGGGCATTGGTGCGGATACGATCGCGAAAGGAAGCGGTCAGTTTGTTGACGTAGGCCTGGGAGCCTCCTCGAATGACATACCACGTCGGGCGATCATTGACGCTCAGCATCCCGTGGTTGTGAAAGAACCGGATAAAGAACTGCGCGGGCATGGCCCACATCTGCGCCGGGTCGGCCGACCAGATGGCCGCACCCATGGGAATCAGATATCGGTCAAGAAATTCTCTGCCGTAACCCGCCTGTTTCAGATAGTGTCCTAGCGTCGTGTGCATATCCGGGCTTGCGAGACACTGCGGGGCCTCGCGATTGAAACGAAGAATGTCCCTGATCATTCTATAGAAAGATGGCCGGAACAAATTCCGCCGTTGAGCAAAAAGGGAATTTAACGTTGTCCCGTTATATTCCAGGCCTGACCGATCACATTTGACGCTGAAGCCCATCGAGGAGGCTTGAGCCGGAACATCCAGTTCCTTGAGCAGTCGCGTGAAGCAGGGATAGGTGTGGTGATTAAAGACCATAAACCCGCTATCAAGCTGATACCGTTGGCCCTCCCATGCGATCTCATGCGTGTGGGTATGTCCTCCCACATAATCATTAGCTTCAAAAACCGTGATCCGGTGGTGACGGCTGAGATAATAGGCAGCCACATTTCCCGCAATACCCGTTCCGATAATGGCAATGTTCACCGACGGCCCCTCCCGATTTTCGGGCAAGGCTCCGACAGGGGCCTCCCATAGCCGGATGCTCCAGCCGGAAACGGTTGCACAGCCACAGCAATTCCAAGGCAGGACCGATATAGCCCATAGATTTTTGCCATGTCCTGGATCCGTCTCATTTTCACGAGTTCCTTTCCATGATCATCAATTCTGCCCAGCTTCCCACCGTTGTGGGACCCGTTGAATTTTTGAGAGGTCATACCCTTGATCAGCAATAATCTTAAGCAGATGTTGATAATCTTCCTCAGGCAGCCGGGGAGTTCGGGCCATGATCCAGACATAGTCCCGTTTGAGGCGGCCGATGATGGTTTGACTGTAATCCGGATTGATAAACACGATTCGGTAGTCGGCCTTGAACGGCCAGAGAAATTGCATGTCCCATACGGCATTGGACTCCCGGTCCACCACAAAGCCGGTCGGGCGGTATATCTTCTGTTCACCCTCGAATCCGCCCTGGCGAAAGGTAAAAGTGGTGGCGATGGTTCCATCGTCATTGAGTCGATAGGACTCCACTGCGTTGAACGCCTCCGTCTCAATGAACGTCGGAATGTTCGCAATTACAAACCAATCTCCCATGAAGCGCTCGAGATTGACCTGACTGGCGGTCTGAATGGGCGGCGGGCTGCTGCATCCTAAGAGACTTCCGAGCAGCCCACAGGCTATCAATGATGAGGTGTGCATTTTCTTATTTCCCTACTCGAGTTCATAGCGC
>JAUIKP010000549.1 GCA_030430725.1 Nitrospiria bacterium | reverse complement strand
CCGGCGGCACTCAAAGAAGCCGTTGCAGAAGTTCGCGGCATTCTGTCCGGTTCGGAACGTCCCGTTATTCTGGCCGGCGCCGAAATCCATCGATTCGGCCTGCAGGACCAATTGACCGAACTGGTCGAGCATATGAATGTGCCCATCGCCACAACCTTGCTGGGGAAATCCGTCCTTCGCGAAGACCATCCTTTGAATATCGGGGTGTATGGCGGACTGGTGGGGCGGGAAGAGATTCTGGAATTCGTGGAAAATGCCGACTGTTTGCTGACCTTAGGAACATTGCTCACCGATGTGGAAGACGTCAAAGCGCACGCCACGCTCCTTGCGGCAGGCCGGACCGTTCATGCGACGGCGGACTCTATCGCTATCAAACATCATACTTATGAGGGCGTCCGCTTTGAGGATTTTGTTCGGGCCCTGGTGGCGTCCCCCTTGCCGTCATTTCCTGCACGAGCGCTCCCGCCACGCGATAGCGTCCGTTTTGATCTACCTGGTCCGGAAGCGACAGTGACCCTTCGCAATGTGTTCGGATATTTGGATGGTTTGCTCAATGAGAAGACGGTGGTGATTGCCGATGTCGGAGAGTCGCTGTTTGCCGCTGCGGATTTGCGTGTACGAAAAAGTGCCGAGTTCCTGTCTCCGGCCTATTACACTTCCATGGGTTTTAGTGTCCCGGCCGCCCTCGGTGCGGGGTTTGCAGATCCCGGACTGAGGCCCCTTGTGTTAGTAGGTGACGGCGCATTCCAAATGACCGGCACCGAATTGTCCACCTGCATTCGCTATGGGCAGGCCCCCATTGTGGTGGTGTTGAATAACCGCGGCTATGGGACGGAACGGGAAATTCTGGAAGGTCCGTTCAATGACATCCATGAATGGCAGTATGAGAAGATTTGTGATGTGTTGGGGGGAGGCGTGGGCCATCGAGTGGATACGTTCGGGGCGTTAGTCCACGCTTTGAGTATTGCGGTCGATGATCATAAGCAGGTCCATGTGCTGAATGTCCTGCTTGATCCTCGTGACCGTTCCACCGCCATGAAACGCGTTGCCCAGCGATTGGCCAAACGGATGGCGGGACAAAAGACCTGAGATTCCTTTTTATCTTTATTCTGCTATGAGCGCCACACTAGGAAAATTTTTTAAAGAACTTGGCTTGGTTTTCCTCGTGAACGGAGCTGCTTTAGAGATTTAAGCTGGGTGCCTGTTTTCTTCTAAAGATCACAGCACCAAACCGTTCCCCTACGAGACGCACTGACGAGTCGTTTAACGTTCGACTGTTAATGCCCTCTCACCCTTGCCCTCTCCGAGGAGAAGGGAGATAGATTTGTTCATAGTTGAAAGATTGAAGGGCTAACGAAGGAGTTTGTCATAGTCGGCATGAATTCCGATCCAAAACCACAGGACCCCATCCGAAACGTCAACGCCAATCGCGCGATAGTGTATCCCTACTCGAGCTGACCAATAACGAGTGACTTTTTTGAATTGCAGAGAGGGATGCCGCGGGTTAGTCTTTAGCTGCTCAAAGGCCTTATCAGCAAGAACCTGAATGGGAGAAGGAAGAGACCGATAGCAAGACCAAAATTCAGGAGAGGCGTAGTGATTCAAAGCTTGGTCGATCGTCCAGATTTGTGGGCGAGAATATTTCGCTCAGCGATGGAATCAAGTTTTCCCGCCTCGACATCAGCGGTAAACTGAACATCCCAGGCCTGGGCATCAAATGAGGCATACCATGCACGAAATTTGGC
>JAUIKP010000096.1 GCA_030430725.1 Nitrospiria bacterium | reverse complement strand
CAGAATGTTCTTGAAATCGAGAACGGTAATGCCCACGAACGGATCCAACTCAATTTCATCGATTCGTCTCACAATCCTCACACATTCGACTGCTTAGTCCAGAAAACCTCTTCTCGGACGATCATTTCAATCGGAGAAGAACCGGAAAAGTTCAACCAGCGGGCGTTCGTGGAACTCATGCAGATTCAAAATGAAATGACGGTCAAGATGCGAGAGGAGGTAAAAAGCGGGAACCGGCTATCTGAAAATAATTCATATTTAAATCAGATGGTCACCGAACGAACACAGGATCTGGTGCTCCATCAGGAACAATTGCGGGCCATGTTGGTGGAATTGGCTCTTGTCGAACAACGTGAACGCCAACATTTGGCAAATGAATTACATGATTATCTTGCCCAGATGCTCATCGCCTGTAGGCTCAAGCTTGTCCAAATTGACCAACACGCCATCGCTCCGGCATATTCAAGGCTCATTCAAGAGGTTGACGAAATAATCGATCAATCATTGACATTTACCCGAACGCTGATCTCGGATTTACACCCCACCATATTGCACCAGCAGGGATTACTGGCCGCACTCCAATACCTCATTGCGGATATGCAACGAATTGGTTTAACTGTGTCGAGTCCTGAGGTCGTCCCATCAGTGAAGGTTGCAGAAAATATTAGCGTGGTGGTGTATAAGACGGTGAGAGAATTGCTGTTCAACGTCATAAAACATGCAGGAGTCGCACACGCATCGATTTCCTGGGAATGTCATTCGGAACACGACCTTCTCATACGGGTGACTGATGCCGGAGTCGGGTTTAATCCGGAAGCCAAGCAACGCGAACAGGAACCGGGGCATCTAGGCCTCTTTTTTTATCGCGAACGCATTAAGGCCTTAAAGGGACACTTAGATATCATCTCCTCTCCACAGAAGGGCACAACCATCACCATCACGATACCAATGTGCACCTAGGGCGATTTCATCTCCCTTTTCAATGATTCATGGGGTGGTAAAAATGTCCGCCAGAGGCGTTCTTGTGGCTTGGTCGTGCACACATCTCCCTCCGTGCCCCGGCTCGCCAAACCGGGTACGGCCTTACTGAACGAACCCGTTCAACACACCCGACACCTCCCCCGAGTCTCTGGCACACACTTGCGGAGGAAAAGGGAAATGATTTGAATATTCCACAGCCTCATTCAGGATGTCGCTTAACCTTCAGTGCGGAATCACGACTCCTGTTAAAAATGGACGGAATGTCTTGTCTACCAGACGGCTTTGGCAGACAGGATCATGGTGAATCGCCTCCTTTTGTCTAATGCGACAGGGGTGTAGATCAGCCATACTCGACCTGTAAGGTCAGCGAACGATCGTCCATTTTCACAACAAAGGAGTCCGCTATGAAGAACCGTTTAATTCTCAGTCTCACGATGGCCACGTGTCTTTTGCCCATCAGCTCGGCTTTAGCCTTGTTTGATGATGACAAAGCCGAATTATTGAAAGGCACTCAAATCACACTTGTCGAGGCTGTAGAAAAAGCCATGACAACGGTGAAGGGCAAGGCTGTGGATGCCGAATTGGAAAAAGAGCACGGCAAGACTGTTTTCGAAGTGAAAATAGTGGACGAAAATGAAATTACCAGAGAAGTCTATGTGGATGCTCATTCGGGAGATGTCGTGAAGATAGAAAAGGATTAGCCCTGACCAGTGTGGGACTGCCAGCGCCACTTGCAAGACATTGTATCCTCATGAAGCACATCGTGGAGGGATATCCCCCTCCATGATTGTTTCATGGCCACCGATCGAGAACGACCATTCCTATATTTCCCCCTCTTCGAATTGGACCAATGACGACTCTGGCATGTCAGACCAGCATTGGGAAGATCCTCAAGGAGGTGACGATACGGAAAATTCCGACGATTTTTCATCGGAAAATGAGTAACCATCAAATATCCTCCAGACCCATCCCACATTTATTAATTTAAAAAAACCAGTCAATTTCCCAAGGGTTTTGTCCAGTTGTCGACTGGTCCAATCCTGGCTACAGTAAAGCACCTCGCAAAACGGAAACGCGGGATGGAGAAGAGACGATCGGGACGTGTTAAAGTAGAACGTACTTTCAGCAAAGCCATTCGGGTTCCTCAGTTTATCTGAAATCTAACTGGGAGAAACGTCACTTACCTGACTTTTTTACAGTATGAATACAACCAAGCGAGCACGATTATTTCTTGTTGACGATCATATTCTTGTCTTGGAAAGTTGCAAAAGGTTGCTTGAGCCTCATCATGACATTGTCGGGGTGGCCCATAGCACCAGCGAGTTGGGTCGCCAAATCCGACAGACGAAGCCCGATATTCTCCTCATGGATATTACGATGCCGGACCAGAACGGTTATGACGTGGCTCGAATGGTAAAAACGATGTGCCCAACAGTAAAAATCATTTTTGTTTCTATGCATTTAGAACCTACATTCATCATGGAGGCCTTTCGTAGCGGCGGAGAAGGGTATGTCCCGAAGCAAACAGCAGGAAACGAATTATTATCAGCGATTCAGCAAGTTCAGGATAAACAAAAGTACCTCTCTCCCCTCATTCCCGAGGAGGTACAGAATGCGGTATTCGCCCAAATGGATGGGATGCCGGGCACCGAACTTTCGGGAAAATTGACTCCCAGGCAGCAGGAGGTGTTAAGGCTTGTGGCTCAAGGTTTCTCGGCGAAGGACATCGCCAACGTATTGACGATATCTCAAAGCACGGTTGCATTCCATAAAATGCAAATTGTGCAGGCCTTGGGTCTTCACTCCAAGGCTGATCTAACGAAATACGCGATCAAGTTAGGAATTTCTCCCCTGGAATAGGGGTCATGAGTGCAGCCGCACCCTGAGTGAGAACTCATTAAATGGAAATAATTCCATTTGCGATGGCATATTTCGTAAGTTCAGAGGCCGTTTTGAGTCCCAATACTTGCATAACCCGCGTCTTGTGAAATTCCACGGTCTTGACGGCCAGATTTAAAATAACGGCAATTTCTTTATTGGATTTTCCTTCAGCAACCAATTGAAGGATTTCCACCTGTCGTTGGGTCAATGCCTGAGAATCCGCCTGAGGAGTTTTTTTCACATTCGAAGACGGGTTCAGTGCTTGACTGACGAGGCCTTGTGCAACTGATGGAGAAACATAGGTGCGTCCCTGATACACTTCATTAATGGCAAACACTAATTCTGCTGTGGCGGATTGTTTAAGAATATACCCCACCCCACCGGCCTTGAAGGCCTCATGGACAAAATGTTCCTCGGAATGCATCGTGAGAAAGATTAATTTTGTTTGAGGTTCGCATTTTTTTATTTGTCGGGCAGCTTCCAACCCATTCAAGAGCGGCAATGAAATATCAATGATCGCAATATCGGGTGTATGTTTCTTGACAGCTTGAACCAATGCATGGCCGTCTACAACGGTCCCCACCAATGTGAAATCCGTTTCCAGCAGTTTGGTCAGCCCCTCGCTAACCAGGACGTGATCCTCAGCTAAGAGTACCCGAGCTTTGCTCATGTCAAAAGAAGAATGAAATATAACCGGTTAAAATGGATAAACCTAGGAGGAATATTATGAAAGAATTATGTAAATAAGTCTACAATGATTCATCGAATTGCTTCCACCTTCGCACAACCCTAAAAATGTATTAAAGAACTTTGACATCTCAGCCCTGGTTCGCCTGTGAATGAGCAAATGCAAGCCACCTTGAAATGGCCATCTCAAGAAGAAAAGAGAAATGATGGAATTTTGGGTATAGGTGGACGTGTCGGAGGAGGAGTGGGGGGCTCCGGAGGAGGCGTCGGAAGCGGTTCAGGATTAGGGAAAGGGTCCGGGTTAGGATTTGGGTTGGGTTGCGGGGCTGGAGAGAGGCATCGAAAATCAAAAATTGGCAGATACCGGCCATTATTAAAGGAATGGTTCATGATTGCCCCTCTAGACGTTTGGTTACAACATCCCAATTCACATGGGAAAGGAAACGTTCAATATATTCGCCCCGTTCCGACGGTGGAAAATCCAGCAAATACGCATGCTCCCAAACATCCATCACTAATACAGGACGAAACCCGGCTATATTGCCAAATTCATGAAGGCTGATCCAATGGTTAGAGAGCCTGCCGTTTTCCGGGTTGAGATTGCAGACAGCCCAGCCGACCCCACGCATTTTCCCGACGCTCGAGAAGTCGGTTTTCCAGATCTCAAAACTTCCAAAACTGCCTTCAAGAGCCCTCATCAGGGAATCCTGACCCTGGGGTGCTTTGGAGGATTGGGAGGTCATATTTCCAAAATATAATTCATGGAGAACCATGCCATTATATTCGAAACCCAACCGACGGGTCAGCTCAGAATAGGCCGGCATTTCCTCCTGATCCACCTGTCCATCAATCAAAAACTCCCCGATTTGCCTGGTGAGGGAATTGGTAGCCTTCACATAGCCTTCATACAGCTTCAAATGCATCTCTAACGTCTTATCTGAAATACCGTTCAATCCCTTGAGCTTAAAATCTTTAACCGGATAATCTTGGCTGGTTTTCATGCGCATAGATTCCCCCACAATAAATCCAAACTATTTTGCACCAGATTTTGATTCGCATCATCCGGTTCACACTCAATATATGAGGGAATGAGAAAAGGCGTAACTAGTAAAAACCCTTGAACCGACAATTTCACAATTGAACAAAAAAAGCGCTCAGCCCAGGGTTTTGCCCAGTCGCTTTCCTGCTAGATCTTGAAGTAGATTCATTGAGAAAGAACAGGAAACGTGGCAGCTGATACATGAATATCCAATTCACCATATCCGATGAAATGAGCAAAGAGGTAACAGCCCTTCAATCCACACTTGGGATGAAAAGGGTTGAAGATCTGACGATTCATGCGTGGATGGTGTTGCGTTTTCTTATGAAAACTATTCGCCATGATCGTTGCACGCTCTCTCCTGAGGCGATTCACTGGATTTCCCAATCGACAAAGACCTCGTCTTCCGTTGAAACGAAGAAGGAACTCTCCCATACGGAAATTGACACACGAATTCTTCAGGACATCCATCGGTTGCTTGACGACGATCAACTTGATCAAGCGGTAAAAGCCACCCATATTCTCAAACTCCTCAAATCTCACACAAACCAGGACTCGAACCGTCAAATGGTCAAATCCGAAATGCTCCTAACTGCCGCGGAAACGTTTGCGGCGGAATCTGATCCCGAAAAAGCTGTTCAGCTTATTCATGCCACCCAGGAAACCACAGAAAAACCTGCTGATTAATCCGATGATTGGAGACATCGCTGGCGAATACGGTCGTCCATCTCTCCGGCTCTGCAGGAACATTTCAGGTTTTCCGGTTTTCGTAAGGGAATGATCGCGCTTCAGGGAACGATTTCCCCTGGACTCTTTTCCCGGCCGGGGAACACGGGTCTCCCTCACGATCCCTTGTTTCCCCATTCTCCCTGATTTTGAATCAACCGTATCAAGGGTTTCGCACAGTTTTCTTTCTCCCGCATTGTGATAGGTTTTATATGAGCAGAGTTGTCTATCTGCGTACCGATATCCGACCCCTACCGGAATGAATGGGATGAACCCCCTTCCCTTCACATCTCACAACATGGCAAAAAACCTTGAAAGGTACTGGAGGTGCTTATGCATTCCCTATTCCAACGATTTTTCATAGGTATGATTTGCCCATTTCTCATTGCAGTCATGGTGGTGCAGACGAATGGCCAGACTCTGTCCGTCCCGGCAGTAGGATTTGACGAAGCCATTTCTCCTGGAACAAATGATCCGCTATCCGACGACAATACGAATGTGCATTCAGACGACGAGATAGCCTACCGCATTCAAAGACATTTAACGGTCAGTCCATACGGGAAAGGTGCAGTCAGGGTTCATGTGAAACAGGGCGAAACGACACTCTCAGGATATGTGGAAGACAGCGATGCCATTATTGAAATCATTGAAATCGCTTATGATTCCGGTGCCACGAATGTCAACAATCAACTCCGCATCAGCGGGCCAACCGACCATCCATGGAGAACGATGACGGACCAGGAATTGAAAGAGGCGGTTGAAGACGAACTCTATTGGAGCCCTTTTGTGAATGCAGTTCCCATTCGTGTTGAAGCTCAAAATGGAAGCGTCACGCTCTCCGGAAGAGTTGAAAATCGGGGAGAGATTGCGGATGCGGTGGAAAACGCCTACGAAGCCGGAGCCAAACATGTCCGCATTCAATTATGGATCGATTCCACATTAGATTAGAATAAGGGGGAATTCCCATTTCTCCATACAAGAAGGTAAGCACTTCGACCGAAGACACACTCATCCATCGTTTCTCAGCCACAAGTTTTCTTCCTACAAAATGTTTCATGGATCAGGTGTCTTTTGAAGATGGTTGGGTTGTCCCAACGGCGCACTTTCCTTGACCGGAGCCCTTTCCGGAACCGACGGATGCGTGGGAACAGGGGAGACATCGGGAAGAACCTGGGGTTCGTCCGTGGGAGATTCGGTTCGAACCGGAGGAGTGGAAGAGGCGGTACCTGACGCTCCAATGTCGGATGGCGTCCGCACACCTCCCCCAATGAGAGGAGAATCTCCAGTGGACGGATGTTTTGAATGGCCATTGGAGTGGATTTCCTCGGAAGATGTGTTTTGAACATTCTTTCCAAAGACCGGTTGAGCGAGCGAAAACACTCCAGCAAGCATGACTCCCAGGCAACATAAAGACACGCTCAAATCCATATCGGCAAGGGCAGGTTTATTCATAGTGCTTTCTCCGCTCCTGGGAACCCGCCACCACGCTCATCAACGCTTCACGAGAAAACCCTAACTTCACAACGTCCGAAGGTACGCGGAAAGGGCAGCTTTTTCGTCTTGCGTTAACGGCACTCCGGTGACTAAGGCAAAAAACTCCACCGTGTCTTCGAGAGTCAAGAGGCGACCGTCATGCAGATAGGGTGGGGAATCTTTAATTCCCCGAAGGGGGAACGTTTTGATAGATCCCTCCGCACGGCCATGATAAAATCGTTCCACCCGCAAGTCATGCATCAGGTTATCTGTAAAATACGGAGCCGTATGACAGGCCGCACATTTGGCCTTACCAAAAAATAGCGCTTCACCGCGCAATTCCTCTTCGCTGGCTTTTTGAGGATCCAATCGGCCAAAGAGGTCCAATTTCGGCGCAGGGGGAAAATCCACGAGTTTCTGGAATTGGGCCATTTTCATGACTTCGGTTCGGGTCAAATCACGACGACCTTTTTTTTCAGCGGTTGCCAAATCATGATCGAAATAGGCAGACCGGTTTTCAAATTCAGTAAAATCCTCAACGGACGCCAGGGCTCGTTTGGACCCGAAGACCTTCTGAATATTGACACCACGTAAGGTTGGCGTTTCGATCCGAAACCTTGAAAATTGAGGCCGGGTATCCGGATTCAAATGAATGGCACCATTGGTATGCCCATTCACATGGCAATCAAAACACGAAACCCCGCGGCTAGGCGAAATGGTTTTCCGATCGTCCGTCGCATTAAATTGCTGTTGGGGGATCTTTTCGACCAATAATCGAACTCCGTCAAATTGCACCGGCGAGAGGATGCCATCGAACAACGCGTAAAAATTTTCGTTGGTGATTTCCTGACCTTGTGAGACATCTCCTAAATCCGGCCTGGTCGTTAAAAAAAGAGGAGGGGGAAATTCCGGCAAAAAATGATCCGGCACATCATGGAGCACATCAAACCGTTCACGCTCAGGATGAATGTCTGTCATCATCGAGGGGAACACCATGCCGCCTGTCGAATGAAGCGGATGCGGTAACGGCAGGTAGGGAAAGAGATTTTTGGCTTTGATGTCTTCCGGCGACATTTGCCCCAGCTGTTCAAAAGTGAGACCCTGCTGTAATCGGGCGGTGGGCCCTTTGGGGACAGGCTTCCCACGAGTCATCGTCATCCCTTCAACAAATTGAGGAGACAAATCATACCGCTCCTCGAGCAATTGTCGCTGTTGTGTCTTAATCTTCGATCGTTGTTGGCTTTCCCGCTCAATGACCTTCTCAAGCGGGTCCTTGGGGCTCAGATCAAAGACAAACGAACTAGGGGTCCGGCCGCCAAATGTATGAATAGCCGGAGGATTGGGTGTCCCCGGCTTCGCGTCCGGAGCCTCCTCGAGGTCGCCTTTTCCCACGGGTTGATACTGTGGATAGGCACGGTGCCAGTCCTTTACCACAGCGGGTGGACCAATGGGCGGAACCAACTCTTTCGAGCCCGGCTCCGCTTTCCAGCTCTTGGACTTGTCCTGATTTGTTGGTGTGTCCTGATCCGCCGCAAATGCCATTCCCACACCGCTGCCGGCGATCAACAATAATATTCCTGTGAAGAATACTCGTCTCATTCTCGAAGTCGTGGTGATGTATGTGGAATCGGTAAACATTCGTCTCCCTCTTTCATGCCCTACGGCGTGACAGGACGGTTTCACTTTCACGGAAAAAAGATAGTCAGAAATGGTTTCCTCAATTGGTTAGGGCTTTTCCCACAGAGCTTTTCCCTTCCCATCAAACAGCCGAACCAGTGGGCTCCCGTCCTTATTTAACACGACCTGAACCCTCGGAGTATCCAGGTGATCTCGCAACACGAACATAGGGAGATCATCGCCCTGCACTTCCAATGCTACCCGCCGCTTACAATCCTCCCCATAGAGCGTGAGTCCGGTTCGCTCCTTTCCATACACCGCAAGAAAAGCTCGACGGTCACAGTGCTCATCTCCCATGATGAGTGCCGGATGATCGCCGTCCCACAGACTTAGCGTGGCGCGAACCTGGCCCTCCCCATTGACAATATGTAAGGCCGAAGTTGAAATCGGCTTACCTGAATTTTTCGCCGGCAATTTCGTGTCAGTGGAATTGGGAGAAGCCAATAGCATTCCTCCCATCGAACCCATCAACACTGATCCGAGTACTATGGTCAACCATGTGGTTTGTTTTAAGGACATAACAAACTCCAGTCTTTCCTATGACATGACGAACAAAATTGATTGCGGAGGGTGGCTTACAGTCTTCCTGTCAAAGCCAGAATCAGCACGATCACCAGCACTAGCCCGAGCCCACCACTGGGGTATGGGCCCCACGATGAACTGTACGGCCAGACCGGTAAGGCCCCGACTAGTAGAAGAATGAGTATGACTAAGACGATCGTAGACATAAATTGGGTTCCTCCTCCTGTTACCAGGATTTCCTATCAGGGCAGATACTTTCCTTGGAGGCCTGCAAGGGCTCTGGCCGGTCTTTGACAGGCCGAGACAATTTGAGCATTCCTCGACGTGGCCAATCACCAAACAAACAATGGGACATCCGACTCTGCATGGATCCCTT
>JAUIKP010000095.1 GCA_030430725.1 Nitrospiria bacterium | reverse complement strand
ATCGGGATGATGTTTGAGCCGATTAACCAGGTTGGCAATCATATCGGTGGTGGGAGTCTTGGCGGCCATGGTCAATACCAAGGATGCGGGAAAAGGACTCTCGCCAAGACCTTCCAAGAGATAGACCTCCTCGGGAAATTGTTTTTTGAATTCCCTCAGGGCGTCTTGTTTTGACATAAAGGCCAGGGAGTCCACCGCTGGATCCGCCTTGAGGCCCTGTTGTAAGTCACGAAGTTTGCCGGATTCAATGCCATCCTTGGGATATACGATGATTTGAATTGTGTGTTGAACCTGACCCAACAGATTATGCACGTTATGATAAAGAAGAAGAAAGATGCCAAAGCTGGTCAGGGTGAACGCGGTGGTGAGAATGCCAATCAGCGTACTGGTCTGATGCGTGCGGAGGCTGGTATAGGCTTCACGGATAAAATACCAGAGCCGTTTCACGTATAGGCTCCTTGGTCGGACACGAGATGTCCGCAATCCAATCTGAGGATTCTGCCGTTCAATTGTTCCACAACTTGTCGATTGTGGGTTGCCATCATGACGGTGGTTCCACGGGTATTGATGGCTTTAAATAATGCTGCAATTTCGGTCGTCAGTTGGGGGTCCAAATTTCCCGTCGGTTCGTCTGCTAAAAGTATGATGGGACTATTCACAATCGCCCTGGCGATACACACACGTTGTTGCTCTCCGGCAGACAGTACGGAGGCATTGGTACTGAGTTTATGGTCCATGCCCACCGCGCGAAGGGCTTCCAGAACTTTCCGCCGCGATTCGAACGATGACAATCCACGAATAATGAGTGGGAGGGCCACATTCTCGGAGACCGTCCGCTGCGGGAGCAGCTTGAAATCCTGAAGAACATACCCCATGGTTCTTCGATGATAGGGGATATCTGACCCTCCGAGTCTGGCGATGTTGCGATTTTGGACGAGGATTTGACCTTCGTCAGGGTGTTCTGCTCCAAAAATAAGTTTGAGTAAGGTGGTTTTGCCGGCTCCGCTTGGTCCGGTGAGTAACACACATTCACCTTTTTCGATTCGTAGGGAAATATCTGAGAGCGCAAGGCAGCCATCATAGTATTTTGTGACGTGAAATAATTGAATCATGCGATATTAGGGCCTGGACCTTGAACTGGCTTATGATCTAGATCAAACGGGACCATGGTTCCTGGATGCGAATACCCAGGAAGCGCTGCCGACCGTCCACCTTCAGACATTGGACCTCGTGCAGAGGCCAACCTCTTTAATTTACCATTGCCAGTCGGAGCTGGAAACCTCAAAAGCCTGTTCCAGGTGAGTTAATTTCGGAGTACCCTGAGTGGTTCCCGTGATCAGGATAACATCAAACCGGCAAACCTGGTTGCTGAGGCCATGTTGAGAAAGGTAATACGAGGCTAATTTAATGATTTGTCGTTTTTTACGCGTATCAATGGCATAGGGAGCGCCGCCGAATTGATCGGTGCGCCGTCCCTTGACCTCAATAAACACCAGTGTATCATGATGTTGGGCAACGAGATCCAATTCTCCACCCCCTACTCGCAGATTTCGCTCAAGAATCCGATACCCTTTTTTTCTAAGCCATTCCTCTGCCAGTTCCTCCGCTGATCGTCCAAACTGGTGAGAAGGCGTGGTCATGCGAACAAGGGCGCATTCATGCAGGCTTGAACAGGCCGGAAGCTTCGCCGATGCCCAGGGCAAGGGCCGAACTGCTGTAATCGTCTGAGATGTTCCTGTGTGGGATATCCTTTATGGAGGTGGAATTGATACTGAGGAAAGCGTTCGTGATAGGTGGTCATCACACGATCCCGTGATACTTTGGCCAGAATGGAGGCGGCCGCAATTGATCGTGACAGTTGGTCGCCTTTGATGACCGGTCGTTGGTGGACAGGAACCATAGGGAGGTGCAACGCATCAAGAAGGAGGTAATCCGGTGGGCTGGCCAGGTAGCTCAGAGCCCGGCAACCGGCCAATCGTGTGGCCCCCAGGATGTTGAGTTTGTCAATCTCCTGTTCTGATGCCATGCCAATGGCCCAAGCGATGGCTTTGGTGGTGATGGCCTCATATAACACCTCGCGCTGTTGTTCAGACAGGAGTTTGGAGTCGTCGAGAAGGACCGGGGACCAACGACGCGGAAGGATCACGATCGCGGCGACCACCGGCCCGGCCAAAGGACCGCGTCCAGCCTCATCCAGTCCTGCAATCCGCCGGTATCCACAGGCTCGGGCCGCTTGTTCAAAAAAGTCTGTCGGACCCGTACCCATCAATGAGGGAGAGTCGGTGTGCAATGAAAGGGGAGCCTTTTCTCCTGCGTTATTCCGCTACTTCCGTGAGTTCTGATTCACCGGACTCAGGAACTTCCGCTGTCGCGGCAGCATTTTTCACCGTTTTTGGTGTACGCGAAAACTCCCGTTCTGAAATTTTAGCGGCTTTGCCTTTTTTGTCTCGAAGGTAATACAACTTTGCCCGCCGCACTTGACCTTTTCTGACAACTTCGATGCCCGCCAGATTTGGAGAGTGAAGGGGGAAAATTCGCTCGACTCCTACTCCAAAGGAAATCTTACGAACGGTAAAATTCTCACACACCTTACGACCTTTTCGAGCGATCACGAGTCCTTCAAACACCTGAATGCGTTCTTTGGCCTCTTCCTTCTTTTTTCCGTATTGTCGTTCTTCGACGACGCGCACTTTGACTCTGACAGTGTCACCTATTTCAAAAAACGGCACGGTTCCCTGTGCCAACGATTGTTCTAAACGCTCCAACAGATTCATGAGAGTCTTCCTCCTTCAAGATCTCGTCGTACGACCGGACGTCGAGGTATAGTTGTGTTCAATCTCTTCCAATAACTCACGATCCTCACTACTCCAAGCATGATGATTTAACAAATCTGGCCGTTTCAGCAGCGTCTGACGTAACGATTCTTTTCGACGCCAACGGCGAATCGCTTCATGGTTGCCGGACATTAAAATCTCGGGAACCGACATCCCTCGAATTTCAACGGGCTTAGTGAAATGAGGAAAGTCCAATAAGGATTCCACAAAGGAGTCTTGTTGAGCAGAATGTGGATCTCCTAATACTCCGGGGATGAGGCGCATGGCCGCATCAAGCATCACGAGTGCAGCCAATTCACCACCTGTCAGCACATAATCACCAAGGGAGATTTCTTCAACCCCCAAATATGTTCGCACGCGTTCGTCAATTCCCTCATAGTGCCCACAAATAAATACCAAAGGGCGAGGATCCTGGCTCAAGTCTTTCGCGAGTCCCTGAGAAAACCGGATCCCCTGTGGGGAAGGAACGATGATGCGTATTTCATTGAGGCCCAGTCGTATCCGGTCAATGGCTTGAAAAATCGGTTCAGCCTTCATGACCATCCCGCCCCCACCTCCGTATGGGGTATCATCTGCCGTCCGATGGGGATCATGGGTATAGTCTCGAAGGTTGTGGACATTGAGCGTGAGCAGGCCCTTATCCTGGGCGCGTTTCATGATGCTCTGTGAGCTCACAGAGTGAATCAACTCAGGAAATAAAGTCAAAATGTCACAACGCATACGTGGCATCCCACCATTCGCGTGAGGTTAACCGCAAAACCTTATGCGGGAGATCTACGAGGGCAATGGTTCGCCGACTGGCAGGGAGCAGAATTTCACGATCCTTACTCCGAATCACAAAGACATGATGTTGGGGATATTCCAGCACTTCTTCTAATGTTCCTACCGGTTGTCCTTCGGCATCTTCAACCCTGAGCCCGATTAATTCAAACTGATAAAACGTATCACTATCCCTGGGAAGATTAGGGTTCTCCGGAATTCTGATCCAGGCCCCTCGGTATAAGGCAGCGGTTTCCGGTGTCGAAAACGCGGAAAGCCCTAAAATCACTCCCTGATTGATCTGTCGAACCGAGGTCACCAGCGTTTCCAGGGTTTTTCCATCCGGGAGGGCCAATGTCACGGTCTCTAATCCTTCAAATCGCCCGGGAACATCCGACAGCGATTCAATACGTACTTCACCCTGGACGCCGAACGGCTTGAGAATCCGACCAATGGTCACCATGGAAGACGGTGATGGCTCAGGAGCACCCATAATTTAGCCATGAGTCCTGTGGCATCCCCAAAGGAATCTTCGAAGGAAACAGGGCAACACCTCTCTTCTTACCCTGATATGCCGAGATTATTTGGCTGGGGCTTGCTTGGATTCCCGAAAGGCTTTCAAAATACCGGTTTGTCGTAATAACCCTCTGACGGGATCAGTGGGCTGAGCCCCATTCTGAAGCCAATCCAACACCCGATCTTCTTTGAACGACGCCTTATCGCTTGCCTTGAGGGGGTCATAGGTCCCAATAACCTCAATGAACCGACCGTCCCGCGGCATGCGGGAATCGGCTGCCACAACTCGATAAAATGGCCGTTTATGCCGGCCCACGCGTGTAAGTCGCAAATGTACTGCCACTGGCAATCTCCTCTGTCGTGAATATGAATGAATGAAAAAGCTCAGGAAGACTTCAATTTGTTACCGGGCATGGATCGCTCGGCGGATCAGCTTCCCACGCTTTTTTCCTTTTCCCATCCCCATCTGCCCTCCGACCAGGGACTTCATCATGCGTCGGGCATCCAAAAATTGCTTGATGAGCCGATTAACCTCCGGAACGGATGTTCCGCTGCCTTTGGCCACCCTCTTTTTCCGATTCCCATTTAAAATCGTATGATCCCGTCTTTCGCGGGGGGTCATCGAATCAATGATGGCCACGACCCGTTTCATTTCTTTTTCGGGTAGCTGAGCATTCCCGGCGGCGCCGGAACCCATCATCGTTTTAATTTTTTGTCCTCCGGGGAGCATGTCTAAAATCTGATCGAACGACCCCAATTTATTCACCTGTTGGATCTGATCACGAAAATCCTCCAACGTCAGGGTATTGCTCGAAACCTTTTTTTGCAATGCGACCGCTTGTTCTTGAGAAAAGTTCTCCTGGGCTTTCTCGATCAAGGTCAGCACATCACCCATACCAAGGATGCGGGAGGCCATCCGGTCTGGATAAAAGGGTTCTAACGCATCCAGCTTTTCTCCGATTCCTAAGAATTTAATGGGTTTGCCGGTTGCCGCCCGAATTGAAAGCACCGCTCCGCCACGGGCATCGCCCTCCACCTTCGTTAAAATGACGCCGGTGAGACCAAGGGTCTGATTAAAACGTTCGGCGACAGCAACCGCTTCCTGTCCGGTCATGGAGTCGGCGATTAGCAAAACTTCCTGTGGCGTGACGCCCGTCTGGATATCAACTAATTCCTGCATCAATTCTTCATCGATTTGCAATCGACCACCGGTATCTAAGAGCACCACATCGTACCCGTGATCACGTCCGCGGGCGACTCCGTCCCGACAGGTTTGAACGGCCTGGGCACCGGCTTGACCCTCGTTTTCCCCACGATGGACGGGAATATCCAGGTCAGTTCCCAGTGATGTCAGCTGATCTCCTGCGGCCGGGCGACGGGGATCGGCTGCGACCAACAAAACCCTCTTGCCTTCGGCTTTAAAATAATTCGCAAGTTTTCCGGTGGTGGTGGTCTTGCCTGAGCCTTGCAATCCGACCATCATAATGACGGTAGGAGGTTGTGAAGAAAGATGAAGGGTGCTTTGATCATGCCCAAGAAGGTCCCGCAGTTCCTCCCAGACAACTTTCACCACTTGATGGGCAGGCGTGAGACTTTTCAGGACTTCCTGGCCGACAGCCTTAATCCGAACCTTCTCAATAAAGTCCTTAACAATTTTAAAATTGACGTCCGCTTCCAGCAGCGCCAGGCGCACCTCTTTTAAGGCATCGGTAATATTTTGTTCAGTTAAGACGGCCTGACCGCGTAACTGCTTGAAAACTTTTTCGATTTTCTCTGTCAGCGTGGTAAACATGAAAAGGGATCCAATGGAAAATACACCATTTTAAGCAAACCCAAGACAATAGTGAACAAACATAAGGCATGTCAAGTTGAGTACAACCTTTTGGTTGGATGAAACCGGGATGGTATCGACCTGAAATCTTTTGGATTCACGTAATTTATGTAATTCCCATGATGAGCGCGCAGGGCCTTAATCAAGATCGATTTCGGGGGGCTGGGATTGCGGAGGCGTAAAGAGACAGCGTGGATCAGACTAGCTCTCAAAGAATCAGGCCGTTATCATGAACCGACACGTTAAGCCACTTGAGTTTATCATGAGTGGCTTGCGTCAAATTTTAACTGATTTTATCGATCCAATCTTCTTTATTCCGTTTTCTTTCATGAGAAAAAACGCCGAATCATGAAAAAAAATGGCAAAATTCTTCTGCTTATTCTGCTTGGATTGCTCTTACTCTATACTGTGGTGGGTTTTCTGGTGATTCCTTGGGCGATTACCACGAAGGTTCCTCCAAGGCTTTCGGAGCAACTCGGTCGGCCGGTGGCCATTCAGGAAGTCCGGTTTAATCCCTTTCTGTTTACACTACGGATAAACGGATTTGATGTTCAGGAACAGGATAGCTCACCTATGTTGGGGTTTGAGGACCTGTTCATTAATTTCGATCCTGCCGTTTCGCTGGTGAACCAAGCCTACACGTTTGCGGAAATTCGGTTGGAGTTGCCATATGGATTGGCATGGGTGCGCGCCGACGGGTCCTTGAATCTCGCCGCATTAGGCTCCTCTTCCGAATCTCAGGATGTCCCTCCCGAGGCTCTCTCTGAGGAAACCCCACCACAGGAATCAGAAGAATTGCCGGCGATTCTCATCGAACAACTTTCCATTCAACAGGGAATGTTGGAATTCCGGGATCATTCCCGTCCAACTCCATTTGTGGCGCATTTCGTGCCAATCACTCTTACGCTAGAACAGTTTAGCACGCAAAAAGGTCAGGCGAATTCCTATGTACTCTCAGCTGAACGCAGTGCAGGTGAGAAAATTACCTGGGAAGGGACCCTTACTCTGGAACCATTTCAGTCCGAAGGCCGGTTGGTTTTTGAAGATTACCAATTGCCCAGACTATGGACCTATGTACAGGATCTGGTCCGATTTCAGATTCCTCAAGGACAGATGACTCTAAAGGGACATTATCAAATGTCCACGACAGACCAAGGGGTCAATGTGCTGGTGGATGGGGGAAGTCTGAGAATTCAGGATTTACAGATTCAGGAGAAAGGGGTCCTCTCCCCCGTGATCACGATTCCCCTCTTTGAAGTCAACGGGGTCTCGGTTGATGTGGCCAAGCAGGACGTTCGCATTCCCTCGATCACGTCTCGCGACGCTCATTTTACCGGATGGGTCGGGAAAGATGGGGTGGTCAATTATCACACGCTGTTTTCCCCTGTGGATTTAGAAAGTCGGACAGCTCCTGAACCGGAGCCTTCCCAGGCCAATCCGTGGAGGATGGTCATTGAGGATCTGGCCTTGGATAATTTCACGATTGAATTCGAGGATCGCCAACCTGAAGATCCTGTCACATTGCTATTGGACACCATTCATTTTCACACCTCGGATGTGTCTATGGCTATGGACCAGCCTCTTCCCATTGATCTTTCCTTTCAGTTCAATGAAACCGGAAAGGCAAACTTGCAAGGCACACTGGAGACAGACCCTTTGACAATTACACTAGACGTGGCACTGACGGATATTGCCGTTCGGCCGTTTCAACCCTATATGGCTCCCTTTGTGCAATTTGATGTCGGAGACGGGGCACTGACGCTGCAGGGAACGACACACTATCAGGTTGGATCCAAGACTCAACCGATGGTGACATTTCAGGGAGGGATGGGAGTGTCCAAATTCGCCCTTGACGATCCCATGCAGACCAACCCGTTTCTTACGTGGGAGGCATTGGAACTCAAAGAGTTAAACCTTCAAATTGAACCGACCTCGGTCAATCTTCGGGAAATCGAACTGATTAACCCAACGCTGGCATTGTTGATTGAGGCGAATGGAGGGATGAACCTCAAACGATTATTCTCACCACCTGGATCCCTACCCCACAACGAGTCGGCCCCAGACGAACATTCACCAGAAGCGGACACTCATGGAGGGCCACCGACTCCGGTCACGATTGGGACCGTCACGCTCAACAATCTCCTGGCCCGCTTTACGGATCAATCCATTTCCCCCAATGTCGTCACAAAAATTGAGGGGCTGACCGGCACCTTGAAAGGGCTTTCTTCGGATCAATTAGCCAAAGCCGATGTTGCGTTACAAGGGACGGTAGATCAATACGCTCCATTCAAAATTGTCGGGCAAATTAATCCTTTGAGTGAAGATGCCTATACAGACGTGACTATCACGTTCAACAATCTTGATCTCCCGACGGTCTCTCCTTATTCGGCTCATTATGCCGGGTATCCCATTACAAAAGGGAAGCTGTCGTTGGATCTTGAGTATGAAGTTTCCGACAAGACGCTGGTTGGTGAAAATAAGGTATTGATTGACCAGTTAACCATGGGTGAGAAAATCGAAAGCCCGGATGCGACGTCGTTGCCCATTCCTCTTGCGTTGGCCTTACTCAAAGACCACAAGGGACAGATCGATATTGATTTGCCGGTTCGCGGGAATTTGGACGATCCGGATTTTAGTTATGGAGGAATGATCTGGAAGGCCCTGGGGAATCTCTTGACGAAAGTTGCGACCTCTCCTTTTGCGATGGTCGGAGGGTTGGTGGGAAGTAGTGGTGACGAACTTCAATATGTGGTCTTTCCTGCGGGGAATGCGCAGTTGTCCCCTCCTGAGCAGGAAAAGCTGAAGGCGCTTGGTCAAGCGCTAGGCGATCGTCCGGCCTTGCGACTGGATATCGCCGGGGCTGCCGATCCCCAGGTCGATCGCCAGGGTCTGGCTGCCGGGGAATTACGGAAACAACTGCAAAAGCAAAAATTTATTCAGGGTTCTTCTTCTGTGACGAAGGGGGTGTCTCTCGAACAGATTGAACTGAGTCCGGAGGAGGAAGAACACTTGCTTCACGAGATGTATGTGGAGCAGTTTGGGTCTCGTTCGAACCCATCTTCTTCTCCCGAAGGGAAGACTCCGGACATTCCTTTGCCTGAGCAGATGAGATCCCGATTGCTTGAATCGATCAAGGTTGAGGACGAGCAACTTCGTTTCCTGGCTCAGCAACGGGCTCAAGGCATTCGGGATTTTCTCATCCAGGAGGGAAAGGTATCCGGTGATAGAGTGTTCGTACTTGAACCGAACCTCAGTCCCGTCACGGAAGAACACACCGTCCGGAGTCCTTTGGCCTTAGCCGCGAATTGAGTCCCTTTCCAAAGATCTTAATGGTCCGAGGTGGTAACCGTGTGTTTTCCGATCTAAGGTGAATCCGCTCTCCTGGCATATGCTCACTCTTTCGCATGTGTCTCAGATTGTAGGTCTTCTCCTGGTGCTTTTCATTACCTTGTGGCTTGTTCAT
>JAUIKP010000094.1 GCA_030430725.1 Nitrospiria bacterium | reverse complement strand
CTGGTAAATTACCTGTGCAATAAACCGACAGCTCGTCGCTAAAAGGTCGGAAAAAGCCAAATGGCGACGCTTCGCTTGAGCCCACACACGCTGGATATAGTCTTCTCCAAACATTTCACGTCCAGTGGATTTGGGGGGCCTTCGAGACACATAGGGATGTGCCAGCAGCCAACGAAGCAGGCCTTCATCCATCCGCCCCTTCATGGCAAGACGACCGCCCCGATCAAATCTGGCTATTCCCTTTGTCTCCATACCCATCAATCCATCCAACAACATATTGCAAGGGCCTGTATCAAACGCCCGAACCGCCGCCAAGTTTCCTCCGCCGGGCAATAGGGTCACATTGGCAATCCCTCCCAGATTGACCACCATTCGTGTGGTATGTTTCTGGGCGAAAAGAAGGGCATGAACATAAGGCGTCAATGGTGCTCCCTCTCCACCAACCGCCAGGTCTCTGGCTCGAAAATCCGATACGGTCGTGATTCCGGTACGTGCCGCAATCACATGAGGATCTCCAATTTGTAGTGTCGAACGGATCTGACCAATACCAGGCTCATAGATCGCGGCAGGCCGATGATGAATCGTTTGGCCATGCGAGCCGATCAACGCGACACGTTTAGGAGAAATGCCGGAATGCTTGATAGCCAACAACGCAGTTTTTGCAAATAGTTCGCCCAAGACCACATTGAGGTGGCAGATCTGCCCTACGGTTCCCTGCTCACACACTTGTAGAATACGTTGACGAAGCCCGGGAGCATACGGACGGCCAACATGGTTGAGCAGTACACTCTTGAGACGATGTCCGGTTCCTCGAATATTCACGACGGCGGCATCCACCCCATCCGCCGACGTCCCTGACATCATCCCCACAACAATCATCGATTATCTCGATTCATTGGCCTGCATACCCCCATGGAGTAACAATCGATATGGAGCAAGCCTCGCCATGGCCCATCTCTATCCATTAAATGGTTCCATGGGAGGAGCGACATGTTTGCCCCGATCCCAGACCATACCAGTCTGTTCTTTATCAGAAAATCCCAAAGAAGCGTAAAACCCCTGATACCGTCTGGTGCAAAGCCAAAATAACTCCACCCGTTCTAACTTGGGATGCGTTAAAATGTGCTGGATAATCCCTTTACCAATATCCCGATCCTGATAGGCCCGGTCCACGATCACATCCCAGATCGAAGCCCGATAGATAAAATCCGTCAACACCCTCCCAAACCCGACGAGCCTTGAGCCATCCCAGGCGGAAATGGCCACATCCGTATGAGACAGCATATGTTCAGTGTCATCTAGTGAACGCTGACAAGCCCAATCCGTTTGGCAGAACAATGCCAAAAGCTGTTGCGCCTGAATGTCATGGGAATCCGAAAATTTGATCATGCGTTGGCAGATTGTGGCAAGATGTATTACACTAAGTCTACTAAAAATACGTGATAAAAACTGGAGTCGTGCCGATGTCGATGTTAGTCAGAAAATGTCCAAAATGCGGTAAGTTATTTTGGAAAAAAGAAGAAGAAATCCAATATGCCGACGAAAATACCTTGAAAGTCGTCTGTAATCACTGCCACCAGACCTTGCGAATTCCGCTCATCACAGAAGGTGCCAATGCCGGTGCACCGAAAATGGGACATTAGGATAATTAATGGTCCCCCTTCCAGTACCAGAGTTGCGTGTGTACCAATTCATAGCCAATCGAACATGTTCTCCCTGCTCCCTGCTTCATCATTAGATTTTTGACTGTATGCGACACGAACATTGGGCCGGTTTAGATGTCTGTATTACAGGTGGTGTGGATCGCCAAGGGAACGGCGAGGGACCACTTGTGGTTCTCTTGCATGGATTCGGAGCACCAGGGGATGATTTAGTCGCCTTATGGCGATATCTCGATATTCCGGATGAAGTCCGTTTCCTCTTTCCTGCCGCTCCCCTCCAATTGGGCATGGGCTTTGGGGACGCCCGAGCTTGGTGGATGCTGGACATGGAACGCCTTACACAAGCCAGGGCCCAAGGGCAGTGGGATGCGTTGTCACAGGAAATCCCTCGTGGCTTGCCCCAGGCCCGCACACTAATTCAGGATCTTCTCTCTCTTGCCACAGAAACCTTATCCGTACCATCAGCATCGCTGATCCTAGGAGGTTTTTCCCAAGGCGCCATGCTGGCGACCGATTTGGCCCTCCATACCAACATTCCTTTCGCAGGCTTGGTACTGCTTTCCGGCACCCTCATTGCCAAGCAAGAATGGCTCACTCGCCTTCCCAACCGACAGGGTCTCCCGGTATTTCAAAGCCATGGCACCGACGATCCTATTTTATCGTTTTCCATGGCGCAGCAACTTCGCGAGCATATCCAAACGGCTGGATTACCCGTCAGTTGGGTAGAATTCCGTGGGGGCCATGAAATTCCCCTTGAAGTGTTACAGGGCCTCGGAGCCTTTCTGCAATCAAGTCTCTATCCTTCTCCACTTTAGAAAACCATGAGTGTAAATTTTTGGAGTCAGGAGACAAAAGGAAGACACCTTCCGCACACCTCCCATCTGACCCCGCTTCTGATCAAGGCCTTTCTCCACACCGTTGGGGCAGGACTACACATCGTGCCACCCAAGGAACCATGCGCGCTGAAAAGATTCCAGACCCGCATTGCGCAGAAAATTCTCTCTCCGGTATAGTGAGATCTGAATATTTCATCATCTTTCACCAGGATTAAAATTTTTCTTATGATGACATTTGAAGAGTTGAGCACTCAACTTCAGCAGGCCTTAGGCGATGCCGAGGTTTCGGTCCTTGATCGAACCGGTACCATGGACCACTTTACGGTCAAAGTCATTTCCAATGCCTTTGAAGGAAAGAATTTGTTGGACCGTCATCGAATGATTTACCAAGCACTCGACGCGCCCATGAAAGACGGACGCATTCATGCCCTCGAAATTCAAGCCAAAACCCGCAATGAAGCCCAAGGAGGATAATCTTATGAGTTCGCCCATTGAAGACGAAATTAAGAGAGAAATCGCCCAACACAAAATTCTCATCTACGGGAAGGGCACCAAATCTGCGCCACAGTGCGGATTCACCGTGGAGACCATGGAATTTTTTAACAAATTCGGGTATCCCTATGAATTGATCAACGCATTGCCAAATCCTGAAAAACGAGAGGCTCTTTCTAAAATGACCAACTGGCCGACTTTGCCAAAAGTTTTCATTAATGGCCAGTTTTATGGGGATACGGATGTCTTGGGTCCTATGGAAGAAAAAGGGGAATTGCAGCCACTTTTAAAAGCAGCTTTTCCCGATCAAGCAACCTAACAATTACAGCAAACGTTTCCTGGCTCAACAGGGCCCACCTCAATTATAGGTGGGCCTTGTTTTTGTCTCTCACCTTACCCCTGTCGGAACACTCTTCCAGCTAGACCCGACCTTTCCTTTTTCCAGCACGAAAAAACTCACAACACACCGCAACCGATTTCTTCATTGATGCCTCTATGGACCCGGTACCTGCTTTCAGGGTTTGAATCCGGGAGGGCCATTAAGCATCACTAAACCGTTCGATCATTTTTCAAGCACATATTTTCTACTGTTGGCCGTTACTCGTTTTTTAAATTGGGTTTTTGGCCATTTGGTCAACACTTCACGCGTAATCCCTTAAGCATGTTGCCTATTGTCCGATACAGGCAACATGGAACCACTGAGGCAATGAACAATCATGAAATATCCCATCTCAGGACCAAGGGCAGAAGCTAAGGGAACATCTAGGGCGTTTAGGGCAACCTCGGTCACCTTCATTTGTAATATTTTTATTAGTCTAGGAATATTTACCGGGTCTTCCGCCCTGGGAAGTCATTTAACACTTCCCGGCTCTCAAGACTTGAGTCATGGAGATGAATCTGATTCTCAGCCTTTCATCCGGCAACTAGAAAAGATCAACAACTATATCCCTCCTCACACTCAACCTGATCTCAAAAACACCACCTCTTCAAACATTGAGCACGCCATTCTTCCGACCAATCCCCTTGACCCGTCGACCACCGAACTGAAGCCTTTAGGACCTCAACAATCCCCTTCCACTAAATCAAAGAAACCCATACACATCGCAGTCCTGCTTCATAACAATGACACACAAGATCAGACAAAACTGGGATGGCACTCATTGCTAAAGGGTCAGCCAGAAGAGGCGATAGCCGCTTATCAAGAATCCCTCAAAACAGATCCCAAATCAGCCGAGGCGTATCTCGGCACGGGCATTGCTCTTAAAAGCCTGGGCTTTCTTGACCAGGCCAAAGATGCCATTCAACACGCACTTGAAATCAACCCTCATCTCTCTTCAGCACTCGTTCATCTGGGATACCTCTATGCAGATGGTCACATCGGCCATTCAGACCACAAAGCCGCTCACCGACTTTTCAATCAAGCATCTCGACTCGGGGATCCATTTGCCAGCATCGCACTCCTAGACCTGCAATCCCGCTCACGGCCGCAATCCTAATATCTGCGAAACGACCGGGCTTAAGAATGCCATCCCCTATGCCGATGGATTTTTTATGGGCGTGTCATCCATACCATTTTCCATACTTAGGCTGAAACACGGCCAAACGAAGTGCCCCTCGTAAAGGAGAACGGACAGATGCCAAGAAAACTTTTTCGGCCACTTCATCATTCCCAGGGGTTTACCTTGGTGGAAATGATCGGGGTATTGGCCATCATCGCCATACTGATTGCCTTGTTATTGCCAAAAATTTTCACCCTGATTGCGTCATCTAAAGCGAGTTCTCTAGCTGCGGCCGTGAGAACGTACGAAACCGCCGTCGCAAAGTATTATGGAGATATCGGAACTATCTGGCCTCTCAATGCCGCTGGAACTCCAGCACAAGAGACTGGAGGGAACAGCGCCACCGTTACCTCTCTTGGGGCTCGTTTAACGCTCGATGCCTCCGATCCGTTGAATACCGGAACCAATCAATGGAGCCGATTCCGAGGACCTTACCTGGAGAAATTCAATACCAATACGCCCCCGGGACTGGGTACAACCATGTACATGCCCGCGCAAACGGCAATTGCACTCGGGACAGCGACAACGGGCACGAATGTCGGATGGGATCTGAAGGGTGATGATGGCAACAGCGATCTCCCGACTGGAGCCCGAGTGGCCTATCTCAGGGTTGACGGAGTTTCCGATACGGAATTCAATGAAATTGATGGAGTCATCGATGCCGGTATCGGTGCAAGCTTAGCCGAACGCCAATTACGCGGACGCGTGAAATACAACCAGAGCAATGATCGCATGTATATTTATCTTACCCATCAATAATCCCCATCCTCGTTCACTGAGGGAAGAGTGAGGAAATCCCAACAATGGCTATGCTCCCTCCTCCTATGTATTCCTCACAGGCGGGCACCCCTTTGCTGTCGCCCATAAACTTCTCCTAGCAGTCCGGCCCATGCCAACCACACCCACACCTCCCACAGCCGCACGGCCTCTCCTCGGAACCTCCCTTCTCCAAGACGGTTGGATCACTCAAGAACAATTGGACTTGGCGGTCCGGGAGACGAAGAGAAAAGGCGTGATGCTCGGCCAAACGCTCATTGGCCTGGGATTCATTACCGAAAAAGTCCTGGCCCATTATCTGGCTGAGGGCACCCAAACCGGCTTAGTCGACCTCTCCACAATCTTCATCCCACCGGATATTATCAATCTCATTCCCTACGACATCGCCACTCAGTTTCAAGTCCTCCCTCTTGGCAAACAGGGGAACGTGCTGAACCTGGCCATGGCAGATCCGTTGAATATTGTCGCGGTGGATACCATTGAAAGTCGCATCGGGCTCAACGTCCATACTCACACGGCCCCTGCCCAAGAGTTAATTGAAGCGATCGAGCGGCACTATGCGCACCGGGAATCCATCAAGCAACTGCTTGATGAATTAATGGTCAAAGGGATCTCCGATCTCGGAGAAGACGGAAGCCGGGTGGCGCCGATGATTCGCTTGTGCAATCAACTCATTACCGCCGCCATTCAATCACGGGTGACCGATATCCATGTCGAGCCGGATGAGTACTATTTACGGGTCCGGATGCGCATTGACGGCATTCTCACACAAGAAATTCTCATTCCCAAACCGCTTCAAGCGCCTATTACCGCTCGGTTTAAACTCATGGCCAATCTTGATCTTACAGAAAAACGAACTCCCCAGGACGGCCGGATCCCCTTTACGTTAGGCACTCGCCGGATTGATCTTCGTGTGTCGACCCTTCCAACGAGTTTCGGAGAAAGCATTGTCCTCCGAATTCTGGATAAAGGGGCATTGAAATTAGAATTCCTGGCGTTGGGGTTTACACCCAACGACCAATCGCGCATCCAATCCCTGATCCAACGTCCCCATGGCATTATCCTCGTGACGGGTCCCACAGGGAGTGGAAAGACCACGACGTTATATACGGCCCTCCGCCATGTCGATGCGAAAGAAAAAAGTGTGTTTACACTGGAAGACCCGATCGAATATCAAATGCCTCTCATTCGCCAAACGCAAGTCAATCCGGACATCGGCATGACCTTTGCGGCCGGCCTTCGTGCCCTACTTCGGCAGGATCCTGACGTCATTCTTGTTGGTGAAATCCGTGACCAGGAAACGGCCGATCTGGCCATGCGCGCGGCCTTAACCGGACATTTGGTTTTTTCCACACTTCACACCAACGATGCGCTGGGAGCCATTCCACGTTTAATCGACATGGGCGTGGAAGCTTTCCTCCTCGCCTCCGCTCTGACCGCCATTATCGGACAACGACTCGTTCGG
Organism: Nitrospiria bacterium; assembly: GCA_030430725.1. Lineage (GTDB taxonomy): Bacteria > Nitrospirota > Nitrospiria > Nitrospirales > UBA8639 > Nitrospira_E. The sequence continues at coordinate 2,637 of JAUIKP010000094.1, read as the reverse complement.
TGTATTTGTCCTGATTGCAAGGTCGAACGGACAGATGCCGCCATTGTCCTTGCAGATCTTCGAGTGGAATTGCCGGACAACATCCCCCCGACTCTCTGGACGGGACAAGGATGCCACGCATGTGGCCAGACAGGCTATAAAGGCCGAGCAGGTATTTACGAAATAATCCAGATTTCAGAGGAACTCCATGGGCCTATCGTGCACGGCCCGGATATGGCAGGTATTCGGGCAATCATCCGACGGGATCGGATGCCAACCATGTTTGATGACGGACTCATGAAAGCCTTTCAGGGAATCACTACTCTCGAAGAAGTGTTGAGGGTGACCGGTGGCTAATTTTCAGTACCGCGCCATCGACGCCCATGGGAAACCGATTGAGGGAGAAATGGCGGCGCCGGATCTTTTCCACCTGGAACGCCAGCTCCAGGACATGGGACTCTGGCTCGTGCGCACTTTGGAAACCAAACCGAAGTCCCTGGCACGAACCACTCAAAAAAAAGGGAGAGTCAAACCCCGCGATCTCATGGAATTCTCCACACACATGTTTACCCTCCTCGAGGCCGGCATTCCCCTTACCCAGGCTTTAAAAAGTTTGTCGATTGAGACACCCAACCTTCATTTGCGTTCGGCCTTACAGGCCATCTTTCAACAAGTCGAGGCCGGAAACACCTTGCATGATGCCATGAAGCAACATCCCAGGATTTTTCCTCCTCACATCACCAATCTGGTGCATGCCGGAGAAGACAGCGGCACATTGACCGATACCTTCAAAGAATTAGAACGATATCTGGATTGGCTCGATCAGATCCGTGGAGACATGCGTCAGGCTACCATTTATCCGAGCATTGTCATGGTCGCAGTGATCGGATTACTGGTGTTGCTCTTTACGTTCGTCATTCCCCGATTTGTCCCCATCTTGGAAGGTCTGCATGTGCCTCTCCCGAGTATTACCATTCTCATTATTACCCTCAGTGAACTTTTCGTGGGGAGCTGGTGGCTCTGGGGTTCGTTCCTCCTGCTCGGGCCAATGGTGTGGACTCTAGGGCGAAAATATCTGCCGGGATTCGCTCACTGGCGGGACAGCATGGTCTTACAACTCCCAGTTCTGGGAGAACTCATCCGGATGCTCACGATATCCAAATTTGTTCAAAATTTTGCTGTCTTGTATCGAGCCGGCATCCCTGTTCTGCAATGCCTGCAACTGTGCCAGGGACTGGTGGGCAATTCTGTCATGGAACGGGCGCTTCAGGACACACAGCGCGCCGTGTCCGAGGGCTCCACCATCAATGAATCATTAAGCCGTCATCCGGTCTTTCCGCCAATGGTGATTCAAATGATCTCGGTCGGGGAAGCCACCGGGACATTACCCCACACGCTCATGAATGTGGCTCATTATTATAATCGGGAAATTCCGCGCAGAATCAAAAAAGTTTTTGGCATTCTCGAGCCTCTGATTACTCTGGGATTAATCGCGATTGTGGGAATCGTCGCCCTATCGCTATTTATGCCCATGATGAGTTTAATGGGTGGAATCCATTGACAGGCCACCTGGGCCACCCCGGCGTTGCCTTACCTTCCCCGCTCCCCCGCCGGAATGCCTCCGACCCGGAAGCCGGAATGACCCTCATTACCTTTATCGGCTTGTTGGCGATTCTGTCTATAGGGCTCGCTGTTGTGTCGCCCTCCATGATCAGAGTCTGGGATCGAACAAGTGAAGACCGTGAAACCCGTGATCTTCAGCTCATCGCCAACGGTGTCATCTCGTATCTACGACAGAACCACGCGTTCCCCTCTTTGTTACCCATCCTTTCTCCCGACTTTGTGCCATTGCCTCCAGCCCAACTGACGCAAAACCCACGGGGGTTTCCCCGCTATTATGCGCTGCATCCCTCCATAGCCGGATTCCAAAGTTCGACCGGACTGCCTGTCGGGGAACTCGTCAATGCCCGTTTTCTCCTCATATCCAATCTGGCACAAGATGCGGCCCCGGCCATCACGACACCCGCCTCCTTTGAAACCTGGTGGAACATGGATGACAGCACGACTCCTCCACTCATTATTCATCGTGGGACGGTCGGCCATCTTTTTTATATGGTCAATCTTACCCCAAAGGGAAATGGCGGAAGTTTTTCCATTGACCACCAACCAACTCATTCCAACGGCGCGCTTCTTCCAACGCATGGTCGCCTTCACCTTCTAGGCACTGAAATCGGTTTGGACGAGGACAATAGCTACAACACCCCTGAGATTGCATTCTCGCTCACCACCAATACCGGCTATTGGTTCGATCCCTTATGCATCGCCACCAAACGATGGAATCCTCTGTCTCCGCCCTGTTAGGCGGAAACATTCCCGAAACATTCTCGCGCCCTGACCCGGCAAAAAATGCCCGGTTTCCGCCGCCATAACCTGGCTTCCGGCTGATCTTCCCGCCCCCCTGTGATCCTCACAAACCCGCCATGATCATTTGAAAATATTAAGAAAATTAAGATTGGCTTTTCAAACACCGAGAGAAGGGTTGGTGGACTATTAGGCGGGATATACCCGATGGAGAGAAGACTACTCTCCCGAACCCCGAGATGGAAACCTCGCTGAGAAGGAGCAAAACGGGATCGGACTCATGACAAGACGTAATGG
>JAUIKP010000093.1 GCA_030430725.1 Nitrospiria bacterium | reverse complement strand
ATCACGGTAATCATCATGATAGCGTTCGGGTTCCCATTCGGTGCTCATGGATTCCACCAATTGTTGGGCCAGCGTCAATTCCTTTTCCGAAATTTTGTAGGATTTCACACCCGCTTCAGGCACATCCAATTCTTGCACGTTGCGGATTTCTTGATGAAATCGCAGAAGCTCCAGCACCAGAACATGTCCTTGAGGAATAAGAGCGGCTAAATACTGGCGTGTTCGGATAACGACTTTGGCAATCCCGACTTTGCCGCTCCGACGAAGCACTTCCCGTAACAGCACATAGACTTTTTCGCCCTTTTTATCGGGAACAAGATAATAGGGCTTATCAAAATATTCGTAGCCGATATCCTTTCCGTTGACGAAATTTTCAATTTCAACTGATTTATTCACTTCAATGGCAACTTTTTCAAAATCAGCATCATTTAAAAGGACATACCGACCCTCTTCATATTCAAACCCTTTCACAATGTCCTGCCATGGAACCTCTTCACCCGTCTCCTCGTTGACACGTTCATACCGGACTCGGGCATGGTTTCGGCTATCCAACAACCGGAAATGCAAGTCAAATTGCTTTTCTGCGGAATGAACGACAACAGGAATGGTGACAAGACCAAAGGTAATATGCCCTCTCCAAATTGGTCTGGTCATTTCTCTGATCCCTAACCGTCATGTCATTAGCAGTGGAAACACCCACAGGAGTATTGCCACTTAGCCGACACACCTCTCTCTAATGATTGTTCCGTTGATAAATGGGAGAACGGGCCGTTGATTCTTGGTATGCTTCTTTTTCCGCTGTAAAACAGTCCTCCCAATCCTTTCCATGTTGACCAACCCCCCTTACCAAAAGGCTCATTCGCCTTTTCTGGATATCTCCTCACGGAGCATCACGCGGATAAGGCTTTCCAGTTGATCGATAAAAGGGGCAAGAGAATCAGTCGGAGTCCGCCTGATGACTTGATCGATCTTCTGATGATGCATGTTGACCATTAAGGGTCGATTGGAGGGTCCACTGATCGCGATAATTTTCCCGCCATACCCTGTGGCACGCAGATCTTTCAGGACGGTTGGCCCATTGGGGTCGGCAATTGACATATCCAGGACAATGACTTCCGGAGCCTGTTTCTCCACCAGTGAAGTCACCTCCTGTCGATGTTCAGGTATGGAAAGGGCATAGTCCTTTTCACGAAAGTGGAGAACCATTGCACTTCGAAAAACATCGTCAGGGGTAATGATCATAATCATGATGAAAACCACATATTCCCTGGCTTGACTGTCGTTGATTCTCTTATAGAAATTTCCTGCAGCCGCATTTAACCGCTTCGCAGCCACACACCCTCCATCACCTTATGGTGAGCCGTTCCTGACCAATGACGGGGTTGGTTCCCTTCAATCCCACTGTTAGGCCGGAGGTCTTTTCCCCGTAATAAAACTCAAAGCAAAAATAATCAAAAATACGACAAATAACACCCAGGCAATGTTGGTCGCTGTACCGGCTACGCCGGTTAAGCCGACCACTCCTGCAATAAGAGCAATAACGAGAAATGTAATGGCCCAACTTAACATTGGTAATTCTCCTTTGTGTCCTTCCCAACGGGTTGGAATGGTTGGTACATCGGGAATGACGTAATTGCCATATTGATGGTTTGTACATTCCCCTTCTTCGCGATTTCCAGATCTATCGGTACTACTTAATGCTTACCTCCATCTTGATGAACGGGTTGAAAATTCACCACTTTATTTTGGGCGTTAACTTCGATCTGAACCATGTCTCCAATTTTGAAATCTTCTTTCTCCTGGGAATTACTCAAATTCAAGTACCGAGGGGTGAGCTCACCTGCCTCTCCCGCATCAACCCGAATCGTATTGTCGTTTACTTCCTCAACCACTCCTTTAATAATGCGATGACCTTTATCTAGTTGATGATCTTTCTGTATTTGACTTGTTGCCGAACGGTCGTCAGCAGGAAGGTGGCCTGCGAGATCGCTACTCCAAGCGAATCCCGGAACCCCCATGAGCAAAGCAAATGTCATGAAAATTTTCAAATTCACCAGCCACGGCCTTTTGTGTTTGATTGTAATCATGATCGCCTCCTTTTATTATGAGATTCCCACCGTTTTCCAATGAACAACTACCGGCCTTCCTACCGCCACCGATCGACCTCTTCGGATGGTGTGATTGATGGCCGGAATGAGTTTTATGAGCATTCGCTCGGCTAACCTCCTTGCCCACATCCGGAATGTTGGCACTGACATTTTCCACCTTTGGACGGTTGGGAAGATGAGCAATTTTCGGAACAAAACTCTTTTCCCGGAGGTGCTTCACATGTACAAGAAGGATGTGCACATTTTTTGGCGGTTGCTGTGGGCATAACATCTCCTTTCCATCAGAGTAAGATGAAAACCTTTTCCTCAACTGCGATCTAGGGCCTCACTCGTAAGATCCTTCCACATTCGTCATTCTCATGTTCAGTGTGGAATTTTCCAGACATACCCTACAATGGACAAAACTTCTGACAAATGAGGAAAAATGGGAACAACAATTCCCTCGTTTGAAAATAGCAGATCTCTAATCAGCCGAATCCTGTATGTTTTCTCCGGCCTGTTCGATCTTTTCTCCTGCCTTCTCCATTGATTCATCGACTCTTTCGCCTGCTCGTTCCGCAGGACCTTCTTGTTCACAACCCACAACAAAAAACAGAGATCCGGCAAAACATGCAAGCAGCAACATTCTTTTGATAGAAAAATTCATGTACGTCCTTTCTTCATGATGGCATGAATACACTGAGTGTTTGGCAATTAGGAATCTGATTGTTCTGTATTCTGCAGCACCTTCTCCGCAATCTTTCCGGCTTTCTGAGTCACATCTTCGGCCGTCGCCCGTACTTTGGTTTTGACGGATTCAACCATTTTTCCACGGGATGGTCCCATCCATTGGTCTTCTTTTCGACTTACGGGGATCGCCGCTGCAACAGCGATGCCGAATGCGACCATACCCGCACCGACAGCAAGGGGATGGTCATCCAAAAGCTGCCTGAATTCTCCTCGTGCAATCGTTCCTTTCTCGTTAATGTATCCCTTGACATTTTCCATCCTTTGCTCAGTCCCTTTTTTCCATTCGTAGGCCTGTTGCCTCGCCTGCCCCTTCCACTCCGCCAAATGGCCTTCAACCGTATCCTTCGCATGTTGTAATTTCTCTTTGACCGGTTCTTCCTGGTGATTATTGTCATCTTCTTGTCTGCGCCAGAGAGAAGATTCCTGTCCACAGGGTCTTTGGGCTCCATGAGAACCTTCCCTTGAATCCTTAAATAACCAGTACAAACCCAACCCAACGAGAGCGGTGGGAATAGGGATGCTCATAAAGGTCTTTCGCATTGACGACTCCATTAGTTAAAGGTCTTCAGATCTTCTGCTTGCATTCATTCCCAATCGTGGGGCTTGCCGTAAAAATCATACATCCTGACTTCATATTCTCTATTGATGGGTTTGTTCGGATCATATTCAGGACTCCGTTCAATGGTTTCCCGATTCATGGTTACATCGACCATATGGTCGCTCCAATCTATGGAATGCACCCATTGGGGAGCGATGAGGACCTTTTTCCCCGGCAGCCAATTTTTGGTATCCACGACGATATATCGGATTTTCCATGAGGTATCATCCACAATGAAATCGTCCACATGGCCGATCTCTCCGTCATTAGCTCCGATATAATATCCCTGAACCTCATTGGCAGATCGCAAATAGGGATTCCCATCCAATGTCCCGGACGAATTCGTTCCCTCCTTCGGCGCCGGTTCGATGGCTTCCCCGCCAGGCACGCTCATCGGAGTGAGGCCGGCAGGCTGAAGAAATACATCATCGCTCCAATAGTCTCGCCATTTAAAAAACAGGCGTAATTCCTTCTCTTTTTGAAGCGAAAAAGGCAGATCGGTTTCTATACCCGGGCTGTCCTCGATTTCTGTGGAAGTCAGCGTCAGGGGAAAGACTTTATCCTCGCAATCAGACGGTTCAAGCGCCTCTTTTCCGATCAGCACATTTCTTCCTGGGAGCCAATTTCCTGTATCAGCCACGAGATACCGTATTTCCCACAACCGGTCGTCAAAATAAAAATCATCGACGCTTCCAAGGTCTTTATCGATGGCTCGTAACCGATAGCCTCGCATTTCCATTAAAGTTTTCAACATAATGTTCCTTAAATGTTTGTAAAAAGGGGGCTCCCCCGAATGAAACTAAGAAGAGTCCATTCACTTTGTTTATTAACCCCTTTCCGAGGTTTCATTCGCAATGTACAAAATTTTTTCCGGCCAACGTGAAAAGTCGAAACCGTGCTGAAAGGCCTATGGAAAGGGGGACCAAATTTCAACAGTCCGGACACAGGGGATGAAAAACAGAATTCAGGGAAGGATATTGGTGATTTTGTCCATCAAAAGCACACTCCGGTTTTCTCCGTTATTTAACAAAGACATGACCTGACGACACCGATCCTCCACTGCCTCCCAATCATGTTCTTGCTGGATGGAGTCCCGGCTCGCCCTTTGGACCATTTCAACATGACGAAGGATTGCCTCACGATCTTCATGTCGTTCCACGTTTTCTCCAATACGTCCCAAGCCGTCCAACAGACAGATGACAACCGCCACATTTCCTTTTCCATGTTGTCGAATCTGATGAAAAGCCGCATTCAACACGCCCTCAAAAGTGATAGGGGGAGTAATCACTCGAAGAACTCCGTCCCGATCGTACCGGAAAGGAGAAGGAATTTTTCGTTGACAAAGCTGGGATAAAATCGCGCTGAGATGATCAATACAGTTTATGCATGTGAACGGGTCATTGATTCCAGGCGAAAGTGCCCTCACGGCCACTTCCACAAGTTGAAGCACGGAAAACTCAATATCTTGTTCCTGGGTGCGGTTGGTTCCACAGATCATTTGCTTATTGATTTGTTGGGATACAACATCCGCCATCGGCCCCAGTGCCAGGACTTTGGCCAAAGTGGCTTCCTTGGTGATAAAATGGCCTGGCCGATGATGGAGCAATATCACTAAATTCTGTTCACGGGCGATTTCCATCAGTGCATTATTTTCAATGGCTTGAAGATACCCACCTATTTCGGCCTTAATGTCCATGCCTTCTTTTTCTATTTTGGCCATAATAGGCGGAATAATGGCTGTATTCGCCTCATTCCCCTCCCCCATTCCTAAACGCTCTGGAAAAAGTCTGGTGAGGTCTTCTTCCAATTCCCCATAGACCGCCGCAATCAAATTCGGGGCCTGAATGGAAATCGCAATATGATGCATGAAATAAATCAATACCCCGAGGCTACACACGGCCAGAATCAGGCCCACTAAGGTTCCCCAATATGGGGTATACCCATCGGGATCCATATGGATCGTGCGCAAGACGAGCAGGCAATAGAGAAAGGTCGCCACAAACGTTCCCAACACAATTTGATTACCCCGGTCCCGCAAAAAATTTCCAAGCAACCTCGGGCCGAATTGTGCGGTAGCCAGGGTGAGGGCCACAATGGTGATGGAAAATACGACACCGGCAATGGTAATCATCGAACCGGCAATGGTCGAAAGCAGCGTCATCGCTCCTTCCGGTCCCATATTGCTTAACCACCGAAGAGAGTCAAATTTCTCGGGAGAAAACAACTCGTCCAGGTACGGAACGGCCAAGGAGAGGAAAATGGCGGCAATGGCCATGCATGTAGGTATGAGCCAGAGACTCGATCGAAGTTTAGTCAGCCAATTTACTATCCAAGCCGGCATGAGTCACTCTTTTCTAAAGGATCAGGAGAATTTTTTCACCCGCCTTATTCTTCCAATTGGAAAAGAAAATTATTCCCACTATTGTAAGCTTAACGACTTAAAAATTCTCCAATGGAATTGAGCGGCTCAATTTGATCGCAAATCATTTTAAGGGATGCGACAAATGGGACCGCAAGGAGCGCTCCGATGGCTCCCCATAACCAGCCCCAGAACAAGACACTGACCAATATGATCACGGGGTTTAATGTCAGTTTTCGTCCTAATAAATGGGGTGTGATCACACTTCCTTCAATGGCTGTCAGAAATACATAAGTCCCCGACACCATAGCCACGATGTTCATATGTTCAAATGTAAGGATCGCGGCTAACGTCACCGCTCCTAAACCAATAATGCTTCCAACGTAAGGAATGAAATTCAGAATACCCGCCATAGCTCCCCATAAATACGGGTTTGGCATGCCGAGCAGATACATGGCGAGACTGGTCACCAGCGCGAGACCAACATTGACACTCGTCACCGTGACAAGGTAACTGGAAATATTTCCCTCTATTCCTCGGACAATTTCCACCGCACGTCGTTTATCCGAAAATCGTGGAAGAACTTTTACGAGTTTTTCCAAAAATAAATCACCGGAAGCCAGAAAAAAATACAATAAAATCATGGTTGAAACCAGCCCCAGAATAAATTCCGTGGTCCAATCGATCAATTGACCTCCCAAACTTTCGGTTTTCACTTGAATCTTTGGCGCTTTCCGGGATTCCGAAAGACTCGCCATATGTTCCAGTGCTTTGGTCGCCTCCCCCATTTCCAGGACCGAACTTTTGATGGTACGAATTTTCTGCTCTACCTGTTGTAAAGCTTCCGGGGCACGGTCCAGCCAGAGAGAAGCGGGAGAAGACAGCTGAATCATTCCAAACGTCAGGGTGCTGATTAAAAGGAGAAGAATCCCCCCAGCCGCAAATGGCGGGGGAATATGTATTTTTTCAAGCCCCCGCACAAGAGGAGCTAACAAAAGATTCAGAAATAGGGCCACGAACACAGGAAGCATGATGGCCTTGGCCACATACATCACCATGAGTGAGGCATAGACAAACAGCCCTGTGAGGGCAATGGACCGGATATTGATCGGTCCCTGGAATAATTGGGATAGGTTGTCGGCTTCGACTTTGGAAGGCAGAGGTGGAGAGAAACCCTCATGGTCAAATTCGGAGGTTTCCTTCTGGTGGATTTCAGGCATCGGAGGGGGCCAAGTTCGGCAACAAAGGTGGGGCCACCCATCTTAAATATGTGTCACAGGAGCCAAAAAAAAACCTTCTGATCCTTTTGTTCTTCAGGATTGAGTTACAATTCATCGCCATAAGCTACCTAATAAAATTTCTCCTCGCCATTACCGGACCGGTTGGAGAATGGCTCTGGCTGGAGCACCATCTCCGTTTGGAATTTTTAAGGGTAAACAGATGAGCATATATTCACCAGGTTTCACTCGGGAAAATTCAAGTCCCTCAATAATGACAATGCCGGCTTGAATAAGCATGCGGGTAATCTCTTTTCCATATTCGTGTTTCCCTCCAATAACCAGAGCATCAATTCCCACGGTGCTCACTTGCCGCTCGGCAAGCCATGCCGCAGCAGTTCGGTCAAGAAAGATAGTATCTTCATGGGGGTGATCGGAGTACCAGGCAGAGGCGGAATTCCGTGTTTTGAGGAGAATCCGATCATGCGAATAAATCCGGTGCTTTTTTAGTTCTTCCGCTTTCACAGAATTCTTATCTTGAATCTCAATCACTTTGGCCAGACCTATTGTGGCTGAAAACTCTGCTTGTTCATTATCCTGAAAAGATTTTCCACAATTCACTGGAGCGCCAATGTGTGTTCCGGCATGAGAACTCATTGATATTTTTGAGACGTGAACCTTATCTCCATTGTTTCTGTCCACCGGTTCTATCTGAAATGGTGGGTCTTCGGGTCTTTGATCCATTCCCGGATACAGAGGCATTGAAATGTCAATCCAATTAGATATCATGACCTTCTTCCATTCCCACTTCTCAATGGCTTCTCTTTTCAAACGGGGAGGTAGGCCAGGTCAACCCTTACCGCCAGGCCTTTTTTCCGGAATCCGGCATTAGATGACAAGATGACAGATTATGGTTACCACATATCTTCGCTCAATAGATTTTTTTTAAAGGCTCATTTAAGATTTGTCCACACCCTGTAGTCGAACACACAGTTTATACTGACGGCAATGAAGGTCATAACTGTGTGAGAATATGGCACGGTTCATCCATGACCAAAAAGTGATCCTGCGTTGAAGTCGTCCAACGAAAAGTAACTTCTCCATGCCACTGAATTTGGCTATAATTTATGGATCGGTGAGAACCGAACGTCAGGGTATCAAGGCCGCTCGTTTTATGCTGAACACGTGTCAGACGCGTGGTCATACCGCAACACTTATTGACCCTCTTCTCCACCCACTCCCGCTGTTGGATAAAATGTTTAAGGAATTTAAACCTGGGGAGGCTCCTCAACCTCTCCAACGGGTGGCTGATCTGATTATTCCGGCCGACGGATATATTATTGTGTCAGGCGAATACAATCATACCATTCCTCCTGCCCTCTCGAACGTATTAGACCATTTTCTTGAGGAATACTTTCGAAAACCTTCCGCCATTGTCTGCTATTCAGCAGGTGCGTTCGGCGGAGTCCGTGCAGCAATGACCCTCAGGGCCATGTTGGCTGAACTGGGAATGCCGAGTATTCCCTCTCTGTTCCCCATCTCCCATGTTCAGGACGCCTTTCAGGAAGATGGCACGCCCGCTGATCAAAATTTGCATCAAAAGGCTCGAGAGTTTTTTGAAGAACTGGAATGGTATGCGCATGCCCTCAAACAGGCCAGGGCCCATCATTGTCCTCGAAGTGAGAGTTCAACCCAATCGCTTACCTGAGTGGCGTCAGGTTTGACCGAACATGCCGCTTCCCAAATTCCCTGAAGATAGGGGATTGAGAGACGATCCGGAACATCACTGACGCACGTGCTTCTGTGATGATGGAATGCCTTCCGTCCAAAGAGCGGATTACCCCGGGATTACATCTGCATGGCTGCAGCGGGTATGACGATGCCATTCATGATGGATCGTGCAGAATTGTGCGGTATTCACAACGGAAATTTCTCGACAAAAGAAGCCTTCATACCGCAAAGGCAGGTATCGATCAGGCGAGCTTCCCTCAGACCAGGTGTTGTATGATCTATCCCATTAGGGGTGGATCTTCGCGATCTTCTCCTGTCAGAACTTCGGCTTCTGTTTCTTCCAGGCTTTCCATTTCACTGACCAATCCCAATAACACCTGTCGTCTTTGCTGCAAAGATTTTTGTAAAAGGTCACGGGAGGTCGGCTCTTGAGCGGACTCAGGGAGATTGACCAAGGCTTCGGCTTCTGCCATGGTGGCAAAATTATAGGCAGCCATTTTGGTTTCTCTTCCGTCTACCCGATTCAATATCTCCTCAGTCTCACGATCAAACTGGTCCAACACTTTGGTATTGACCTGGGAGTTACTCAGGTTCTCCAATTTCTTCAATTGCTGTTTCAATTGATCTACCCGGGAAAAGGCGGAAAATGATGCATTCGTGTTTGGCATATCAATATACTCCCTTTGATTAGAT
>JAUIKP010000548.1 GCA_030430725.1 Nitrospiria bacterium | reverse complement strand
TAAGGGTTAAGAAAAAATCTTTGGGGTTGTATAATTTGCTTGTATACATAAGGAGAAAAATCCCTTCTCCTCATTCGTTGAAGATTTCAGGAAATGTCTGGGTGGGAGACTACCTGGTTCGCGGACGATCGATGGCATTACAGCAACCGCACCAGGCGCAAATGATTTCGTAGAGTTGAACGATGCCCCATAGCGTTGCAGGAATGAGGATAACAAAGAGGGTGACGACGGCAAATAATCGCCACAGAGGATGTTTGGGTTTTGAGGGAAAATTTTGTGACATGGAATGACAAAAACAACTATAGCAGGCCGCGTTTTTCAAGATAATCTCGATTGATCACCGTGGCGGGTTTTGGGGGTAGAGCCCCGCTTGCTTGCAACAAGCGTTCAACATACTTTCCGATTAAGTCGGATTCCAGATTGACCGTGTCCCCTATTTGCTTAAGGCCCATAGTGGTCACTTTGGCGGTATGCGGAATGATGGCGACGGCAATGGAATGATCCGACACAGCATTGACGGTCAAACTAATCCCATCCACCGTAATGGAGCCTTTTGGCACACAATACCGGATAATTTCCTCTGGCGCTTCAATGGTGAGTTGAATCGAATTTCCATCCTGCTGTCGAGCACGCAAGAGACCAATGCCATCAATATGACCTGTGACCAGATGTCCCCCCATCCTGGCATTGAGTTTCATGGCACGTTCCAGATTAACCGGTGTCCCGACAGTAATGGCTCCTAACGTTGTGCAGTTCAATGTTTCGGTGGACACATCCACCGAAAAGCCCGTATCCCCCACCTGGCTGGCCGTTAAGCAGGCACCGGCCACACTGATACTATCTCCCAGTTTGAGATCTTCTAGAGTCAGCGAAGCCAAAATGGAAAATTTTGCACCAGCCAAACCTTTATCTATTCCCTGAATCGCACCGATTTCCTCAACAATTCCGCTAAACATGTCCCACCCGTTTGGCTATTGGATATCCCTGTCTTTATTTAAAAACACATTTTTCACGACCACGATAAAGACCAGTACTAAGATCACGACCCCGATGGCCGCCAGAATCCCGATGATGAGATCACCGGTTCCCATTTCTTCATTCATGGCGTTCGACTCCTTTGCCTGCCCTTCAGGAAAAGGCCTATTATAGCACAACCGGTTTTTTGATCCCCATCATTGTGACACCAAAAAATGCCGCCGTCAGTAATAAAAGGACCCCAATGAAGAAAAACCCTCCCCCGTAGCCTAAGGTATGGATGAGTAGGCCGGCAAGGAGCGGTCCACCTGCGTGCCCGAAATCCATAATGGTTCCCCGTAACCCCATACCAGCTCCCAGATCTTTTCCTTCTGAATAATCAGCAACCAGGGCCGTGGTCGAAGACGTCACCACCGCCTCGCCAAATCCAAACGCTCCAGCGACCACTAACAGGAGAACATAGTCCTGGATCTGGGGAATAACCATGACCATGAGACCGCAAAGGCACAGACCGCCAAAAATCAGCGGCTGCCTGGCCCCCCGATCAGAAATTCGCCCCATCACCGGTTTGGCAATAAACGAAGTCAACGCCTGCACGCCAAACAAAATTCCGATTTCGGCGGGGTTCAATCCGATTATCAATCCATAGAGCGGCAAAAACGCCATCAGCGTGCCGTTGCCCATCATCTTGGCAGCTTCCACGCTACTCGTGATGAGGATGGGTGGAATCTGGCAGACTCGACGGAGGCCTTCACGCATTTCTTTCCACAGGGTAGGAAGGGAATATTGGTGGACACGCCAAGGTCTGGGC
>JAUIKP010000092.1 GCA_030430725.1 Nitrospiria bacterium | reverse complement strand
CGAGCACGGCCACTCCCACCACGCGAACAGACGCCAGCTCCAATGCCTCGGGAATGAGCCCGATAATGGCGGTTGCCAACATGGTTCCCGTGGCGAAACTCAGAAGATAGGGCATCCATTGGCGGCGCCAGCCATCCGGAATAAACAGCACCAGACAGGCCGGAAGCAAGGCGCCGATACTGCCAAGCAACCCCATCATCACGACAAACACCCACGTGGACTCGGCGGGAAGGCTCACAGGGATGAGCCTCGTCCCGGAGCATCTGTTCCTTTCGAAGGATAATGTGCATACCGTTGCTCACACGGAATGGGCGCCTCGTGGCCGAGCCAGGCTTCCCAAGCCGAGTGAAGCGTCACATCAACGCCATCCTCGCCGGCCTTTTGCTGGAGAAACATTTGCAGTTCCAGCAAACAATCACCATCATCCATATCGGCACCAGAGTCGGCGCGCAACTGAGCGAAGAGCGAACGGTACACACGTTTTAATTGCGAGAGATCCCAGATAATGGCAATCCGCCCGTCTTGCATCACACTAATCGGCATACGGATCCCTCGTCATCATGCGGTGGATGTTCCTGCTTGATCCGCGGAAGGAGTTCGGCGAGATTGCAGGGCGTGTGATCGAGATCCAGCTGCGGAAGGATAATCTCCTCTATACCCAATCGGCAGGCGCCCGTGCTTCCCGGTAGCAGAAAGACAATCGTATCTCCACAGACACCCGCATCGGCCCGCGATTGAATCGTCGATGTTCCGATCTCACGGTAACTGAGCCAGCGAAAGAGCTCGCCAAAACCGGGGATCGGTTTAGTGAACAAGGAACGAACCGCATCGGGAGTCACATCGCGCTGCGTCAGACCTGTCCCGCCCGTCACAATCACGAATTCGACCTTCGAGTCGGCCACCCAGGCCCCAATGATTTCGCGAATGGCCTGATAGTCGTCTTTACACATTTTACGGTCTTCGATGCGATGCCCGGCTTGCGTGAGGCGATCAATGACGATCCTCCCGCTCGTATCCGTTTCGATCGTTCTGGAATCGGAAACCGTCAAGACCGCCACCGCCACGCTGAGGCCGGCTTTCTTGATGCCTGATGATTCCGTCGTGGCACGGCCCGCCTGACTCATTCCATCACCTCATGGTTCAATACTGTCATCACCCGCGTGCTCACTCCGCCCTTCTCTCCAAATGACACACGCCGGACGGCGGGAAGCCAGAAACCGGCGACCTCCACAAATTCGTTGACATAGCTTTCCATACCGATAACTGATCGGCCATCTAACGAAAAGTACGTCATCACGTAATGGCTGGAGTATTGCTTTCCGTCCGGAGCCTGATCGTAGCGTTCAATGGTATTCACACGAGATTCGGTCATGGGGGTCATACGACCAATCTGCGTGTATCGGCCATCCTGAATGCGATACCAGGATTCAAGACGGCCCCCGGTCAACAACACCCGCCGGCCCCGCGGGTGTGGTACCGCAGGGTCTTCGTCGGGATCGAACGACAGCACGTACTTGCCGTCGCCTTCCGCGAACGGCGAGTACGCCAAATGCATCCCTTGAGTCCAGAGTCGCTCTCTTGCCCATTCCTGCAGAGCAGGATCGGCTCCGGGCAGATCAACGGTCGTGTCCTTCCGCGGAATCAGCCTGACCGTTCCGTCCGTGATCCGTCCTTCATCGTTAAGAATCAGGTCCGCTCGATACCCGCCGAACCCGGCCGGCCACTTATACATCCTGCTGTGCGCCTCTCTGACCAATTCCCGCGCAGCCGGATCGTCAATCAGCCTCACGGCTCCACCCGCATCGCTCTTCATGGTCTCTCCTCCCTGCATCATGGCTTTCTCCTTGTCGCTCGACGCCCTTGCTTCGTCTTTCGTTTTGGTTGCACCAGGCAGCGCTCAAGTCCTTCCAAAAACCGTTGCCAAGGGACACGACGTCCAATGACGACGATCCTGGCTTGCGAGGGCGCCGCACCGACACACGGAGTGATCGAGAGCGAGCCCATGCTCCATTGCACTTCCTGGCACTCAGCCAATCCGGCCACCCGCAGAAACCCTTTGAGCCGGACAACCGATCGGGCATAGCGCCGCAGCCAGGCTTCCAATCGCACCGGATCGACCGGGAGCGTAATCCGGAAACTACCGCTCCGAAACCCGGCGGCCGAATCCTTGCCGGCACCATCGGCGATCACGGTCTCCCTGAAGGAAGTCGATCGGGCCAGGAGCCGGGACACCTGCACATCAGCAAGTACCGCTCTCAGCACACGAGCGGTGGGATTGGTCGCCTTGATCTGCTGCTCAACCTGATCCGTCTGTGCACCATCCAACTGATCCAGCTTATTGAGGATAATGGTATCGGCGTGATGGAGGTGTTGCTTGGCAGCAGGCCAGAGAGCTCCGAGCTTTTGGAACGCGGGCGCATCGACCAGCACAATGACCGAAGCCAGTCGCGCCTGCATTCCAACCTGCCGGTCAGCCGTCAGCGCCCGCACAACGCCCGATACCACCTGCCCCGTATCCGCCAAGCCGGTTGTTTCAATGAACACAGGCGCTCCGCTTGCCCGTTTCACCAGGTGCCCCACTTTCTCACTGAACTCCCCCGACAGATCGCAACAGATACATCCGCTCAGCAAGGCCTGCAGCTCGATATCATTCGAGCGGGGATGTGCATGGAGCAGCGCCCCGTCCACATCAACTTCGCCGAATTCGTTCATGAGCACCGCCGGCTTGACCCCCCTGTCAAGCTCATGCGCCAATACCCGCTTCAGCAACGTGGTTTTCCCACTGCCCAGGAATCCGGCGATCACATACACGGGAGTCACGGCTGCCCTTTTCATAGGCGCTGTCCCTCATTTGCCATGGTGATCGTGACCTCCCCTCACCAATTCCTCCACATCGCGTTGAGTCACATCACCGGCTGTTTTGTGAATCTTGAATTGGGTGGTCTTTCCCGGCCCTTCCAGGAGGGCAATGACGGTCTCGATGGGAGGGCAGCCGGGTTCGCGACATACTAATTCGGTGACCATCACGGTCGTCTCTTCCGGTAAGGCCCACGCTGAACGCGACCACGATTTGATACGGTCAGCCTGATCCGGATCGATGCCGCGTCGCCCCCCGAATAGATTCATCGTGACTCACCCGCCCCTTCAACAGAAAAAAGGGACACCGTCCCGTTATCCGCCCCGGTCGCGATGCACACATCATTCGGACTCCAGGCCACGCAGGACAGTCCGCCGGACACATTCAGTTCCTCGCTCAGCATCGGTTTCGTGGATTTCGGCTGCCAGAGACAAAGCAATCCGTCCTCTCCCGTCGTTGCCACAATCGATCGACGGGGGTGACAGGCGATGCCCTGAATCCATCCAAGATGTCCCCTGAATAGACGCCCGCTGCTTCCCTCAAACTTTTTGGCTGACCACGCAACCAAATCAGGGCCGGCCACGGTCCACAAATAGTCTCCCTGTGGATCAAATACGACATGTCGGACCTTGCAGGGATAGCCGGCCATGTGCCAATGCTGATTCGTGGCAGTGCTCCACAAATGAACGGATCCGTCTAAATTCCCTGAGGCAAGATATTGGCCATCCGCGCTCAAGGTCACTGCCAGGAGTGCTCCTTCATAGGAAAATGTCCTGAGAGGCTGCTCCCCGCCCATAGTCCAAAGTTTCGCCCCGCCAAAACATGACGAGATGATTTCTCCAGGATGCCCCTTGCGCCAACAGATATCGGAGACCGTGCTGGCATGACCGGCCATTTCGGCTTCGATATGACACACGTCATTTTCCGGCCACCTCACGATTTGCAGGGTTTTTCCCGCCGTCATCGCCAAGCGATGGCCACCGGGCTCCCACGCCAGATGCTCGACCCATGCCCGTCCCTCACCGACCGGGAGCACCGCAAGCTCCTCCCCCGTGCCCACATTCCACATTCGCCCCACCCCGTCTTCTCCTCCCGTGCCTAAAAGTCGACCTTCGGGATGCCATCCCATCGTCAGGACGGCTCCCCGATGCCCTGCGGCACGAGAGGCGAGACGCCCAGACCCAACATCCCACACGACGACCTGCCCGCTCGCGTCACCAACCGCCAATTGCCTCCCGTCCGGAGAAAACTTCACGGTATTGATGTAATCATCCAATTGAAAGGACCCGACCGGTAACAAGCGGACCGCAGGCTTCGGACGACTTAAACGAGGCATGCTCGAAATCCCTCCTGCAACTTTTCACGATTAAGATTCCTGCCGATAAAGACCATCTGATTCCCTCGGGCTTCGCTGGCTGTCCATGGGCGATCCGGACGACCATCAAACAACATATGCACACCTTGAAAGACGAATCGTTCAGCCTGCCCCCGTACATCCAAGATCCCTTTCATCCGGAAAATATCGGTGCCCATTCCCGTCAGGACCTCCCGCAGCCAATCATTCACTCTCGCTTCATCCACCTGTCCCTTTTCCGTTAGCGAGATTGAATAGACGGTGGGGTCATGCTGGTGAGCTTCTTCACCCAGAAAGTTGGGGTCAATCTCCAGCTTTCGTCCAAGATCAAACGCGCCCACGTTTAAAAGCCTGTCAACCTCAATCTGGGCGTCACGGGTCCGGTAAATCTTTGCCATGGCGTTGATTGCCCGAACACGCTCCTCAAGACGCTGGACATCCTTCGCATCCACCAGAT
Source organism: Nitrospiria bacterium (assembly GCA_030430725.1). Taxonomy (GTDB): domain Bacteria; phylum Nitrospirota; class Nitrospiria; order Nitrospirales; family UBA8639; genus Nitrospira_E. The sequence goes on along the minus strand of JAUIKP010000092.1, from coordinate 4,887 downwards.
CAATTTTGTTCAAAAGAATCACGTCCGCAAATGCAATTTGCTCTTTCGCTTCCGGGCTGGAATCCAGATGCTCCCAGATATGTTTGGCATCGACCACCGTCACAATGGCATCCAACATCAGCCGACGCTTCATATCGTCATCGACGAAAAAAGTCTGGGCGACAGGAGCCGGATCAGCCAATCCCGTAGTCTCAATGACCATACAATCAAACCGCTCTTTCCGTTTAAGCAGGTTGGAGATAATTCTGATTAAATCCCCGCGGACCGTGCAGCAAATGCATCCGTTATTCATTTCAAAAATCTCTTCGTCCGCCCCGACCACCAATTGATTATCAATCCCGACTTCGCCGAATTCATTCACGATCACCGCGACCCGCTTGCCATGCTCCGTGGTCAGAATTCTGTTTAATAAGGTGGTTTTCCCCGCACCCAGAAATCCGGTTAAGACGGTAACAGGCACCTGTGTGCGCTCCTCTGTGTTCATAACACCCTCCGTACACCTGTATGGTTTCTAAACATTGCCACTCCATTGACTCCGTATCCGGTCCATGAAGAATGAGATTTCTTCGTTATCTGAATCTTGCATGCCCTCTACCAACTCGATTTTTGCACCCCCGGTATTTCGCCCTTTAACGCCAACAGGCGAAAGTCGATGCGAGACATCCCGAATCGCCCCAGATACCCGCGGCTTCGACCTGAAATCCGGCATCGATTGCGCACCCGCGTGGGACTCGCATTTCTGGGAAGCGCCTGCAGTGCCTGTTGAGCCTTCTCCCGCACCTCTATCGGCGCATGAGCGTTTCCAATTGTCGCCTTCAATGCCGCTCGCTGTTCCTCATACCTCCTCACAACCTCTTTTCGCTTCTCATTTTTAATGATGCAACTTTTTTTCGCCATCACCCCTCCTTCTCTTCACCGACTATTCTTGATTGGCAGGCCCCGCATCCCACACACCGTCTTGCGCCAAGGCTCCATCCGACCCACCGGTGGGATTACTTGGTCTCACGGTACAGGACATGCTTTCGGACAACGGGATCGTACTTGCGCAATTCCAGGCGATCCGGATTATGACGTTTGTTTTTCCTGGTCGAATAACAATGGGAACTCATGGTGCTGCGCAAGCGAACCACGATTCGGTTCGATGTGTTCGCCAAAACGTTCCTCCCTCTAAAGGTTGAACAAAAACCGCTGTTCGCACCACGAACAATTCACGATGCCTTTTTCCATCAAAAACACAACGGACCAATACACAAGACCGAAGACAACCCTCAATACAAATTTGATCAACAGTCAAATTGCAGGAAGTTCAGATCGTCTTTTTCCCATGAACGGACCGCCGAAGCATGTCGGAGTCGTCCATACGACGACGCCTGAGCCAAAATGGGCCATTGTATCGGCGACCACCCTCTCTCTTCCCGGATTGGCCCGGCCCGTTCGTTCCGTGCGCCAGCAGACGCACTTCCCCAAGGAGCATGGCAGATCCATGTTCTTCACGGTTATGCGCATACCAATCAGGGAATACCCGGCTTCCCTCTTTGCTGGTGAACGTCTATAACGGGATCAATCACCGCACCACAATTTACGCAACGCCACCCAATTCCCCACAGACAATTTCCATCAAACCGATCCATATAATACTCCCGGACCATATAGCCCTGGCATCGCTGACAAAGGCCTGAGGACGACTCGGAGTTTCTTTTTATTGGCTGTACACTTTGCGCCACACGACCTCCTTTATCCTGAGTCTTTTCGCGTATACGGGTGCGTTCCCGTGCCGGAGAATTTTTCATGTCACGCCTTTTTGTGGCGAGCATCCTTGACCTCTGGCGTGCTATGCCCCTCTGGTCTGGGACTCGTAAATCTCCCCCACACCATCTTTCCCGAATACCTGTCCCGGATGACGATGAGGCTAAAATGGACTGGAAGAAAATACGAATCGGGGACGGCACAGAGAAACAGGTCAACTCAACAATGGTGATTAAAAAATTTGGGGTTCGCCAAGGCAAAGGAAAAGGAGGTTGCAATTCCGAACCCTTCACCCTGGGGAACCCGCAGGTAAGGACGAACCCTACCCTGATCCCTATATTCCTATTGAGGGTCTGTTGAAAAAAGCCGCCAGCGGCGTTCCCTGCCTCCGCCGTAGCGGCTTCGCGCAGGCAGGTCCCCATTTTTCCGTGCTTACGTACTACGCGTACGCTCCGCCCCTAAAAACGGCTGTGGCCTTCCCCTCGACATGACTGAGGGCAGGACTGGACGGACCCTTCGGGAAGACTCAGGGCATGCTTTTTTGAACCGACCCGGAGCTTTTGATGGGTACGCTATTCCTGGGCAAATTTGCCCGTGAACATCTTTACGATTCAACACTTCTATCGATTGACTTGCCATGCATCCCACTCGGGATTTGAAGGAGCCTAGTAGTAATGGATGTCGACCATCCTCCTCAATCGTATTTTCATAAACGGTACAAAATCATTCACATGCTGATGTTGACATCCGGTGAATGGTTGAGAGAGCGATTGAATCAACAAGGTGGATCCCGGCAGTTGGAATTCGGGTGAGGTAAAGGATTCGCGTTGAGGAAACATACAGACTTCTTGTCCGGCTAAAGGGGTTCGCTCTCCGGATGAAAACGGGGGAAGGCTTGATGAGCCTCGCGGAACCCGCTCACCAGTCCGCCACATCTCCCCAACGAACTTTCCGCGTCACGCTTAACGAGTTACGGCTGGAGAGAGCCTCATCCGGCCTACTCAACTTCTCCTACGGCACGAGTCGTCATGATGCATGGTCGGGCAGGAAGCAGATGCTCTTTTGGTTTATTCCGGGAACAACCGGAGGGGAACGAAGGGTCTACCTGGGAACGGGAGGACTCCTGGTCGTTGTGTTGCCCGGCGAAAACCTCTGCTTGTTGCTGAAAGCAACCGGGGCAAGGATTACTCCACAGTTGACGCAACCCCATCCAGACTCACACAGACCGGTTGCGGCGGCAATATGACGCAGGATCCCTCCATTGCAAGCCCACGCTTAACCCGCTTCTTTGTAGTCCGTGTGCAGGTCTGCCAGTCGTTGGCGACCGAGGCGATACGCCGAAAGAGCCTGCTCGTGCCAAAACATCAATCCTCCCGGCCCGCTTAACTCCCGGGAATATTGACAGAGTGCAAAGGCATAGGCCTCCGCTTTCGCAGCCCTTTGCAAGGTCTCATATCCCGGTCGAGTAACATCACGGGCCATTTTGACGGCATGTTCATACGCTTGAATGACAGCCTCTTCACCATTCATAACCAATCCTCGCTGAAACAGTCATAGGTAAATACGAATTCCAATACGTTCATCGGGCTTCATGCTTTTTCAGCCGCTCATTCTATCCAGAAAATGGGAGAACGATCCGTGTACGACCTGCAGGATGTAAAGGAACCCAGTATAGTGATTTGGGAATCAGCCACAATTGAATGTTCATGAACAGCCCATATTCGCTCCCATTCTGATTTTGGCATACAGTGGATGGCAGGCGAAGCTGTGACGGAGCATCAAAACGACAGGTAAAGGAGCGACGCCGGTGCGTGTTTCAACAGCTCTGAAAAACCCTACGCACCTTGTGACTGAGCGTCGCTTTTGATCGTAAGATTTCTGATGACGAGTCTGCAGAAAATATTGACGGGAGTGTGATGAAAGCAGACAGCCTGAAAGCGGGGATTTCGGACATCACCACTATTCCGGGGAATAAAGGCCTCACACCCCAAACAGAGACCGGAGGAGATTTCACGCCTGCCGAAACAACACAGTCACATTCGGCCTGTCATGAATCAAGAACCTCCCGAAGAGTCCGCGCAAGATCCTTGATTAACAAAGGTTTTAAAAGAAAAGCCCGAATACCCATGGTTTTGGCCTTTTCCGAGGTCATACTGTGACTAAAACCCGTACACAGGATAATGGGGACATCCGGTCTGAGTTCTAATAATTGACGCGCCAGAGCTTCCCCCGTGATATGCGGCATCGTTTGATCGGTCACAACGACATCAAATCGAAAGGGATCAGCCCGAAAGGTTTCCAGAGCTTCCACGCTACTCGTACGCACCATGACCTCATACCCCAACCCCTTCAATGCCTCCTCCCCAAGCCTGGCAAGGGGCTCCTCATCTTCCACAAATAGAATATGCCCCCGGCCCATGAACACTTCTTGTGGCAATGGAGGATTTTCCTCTGGATAACTCCCGGCCTCCATCTCGGGAAAATAAATGCGAAAAATTGTTCCCTGCCCAGGATGACTTTCCACCTTAATGACACCGCCATAACTGATGACGATTCCATGGACCACCGCCAAGCCCATTCCCGTCCCCTCACCCACCCTCTTCGTGGTAAAGAAGGGATCAAAGATCCGTTGGACGACATCCGGAGTCATACCCGTTCCAGTATCTCGAACCGTCAGACAGACATAGGCACCTCCCTTTAGATCAGGATGTGCGCCAATCCCGTCAGGTTCCCCAATCACACGCTCCAACTTCAACTCAAGAAGACCTCCGCTTCCCCGCATGGCGTGTTCGGCGTTGGCACACAGGTTCATCAACACCTGATGCATTTGGATAGGATCTCCTAATATGATCGAGGTCACCTCAGTGAAATGTTGACGAATGTCGATGGTCGCCGGGAACGTGGCACGAAGGAATTTGCCAATTTCCTTGACCAACAGTTGAAGGTCAAGCGGCTGCTGCATTTGTTCGGTTTGCCGACTAAATGTCAAAATTTGTTGAACCAATTCCTTGGCACGCTGTCCGGCAACCAACACCTCATCAAGATTCTTTTGCGCCCTGACATTTTCCCTGGCACTCTGTTTGGCAAGTTCCGTATAACCAATGATCGCCATAAGAATGTTATTGAAATCATGGGCAATAC
>JAUIKP010000091.1 GCA_030430725.1 Nitrospiria bacterium | reverse complement strand
CCAAGTGGAGCGGCGCACCCATGACTATCGGCGCCATGGCACCACGTCGTTGTTTGCGGCGTTGAAAGTGAAAACGGGATAAGTCATCGGGCAACTACACCAGCGCCATCGGGCTCGTGAATTTCGAAAGTTTCTGGATACGATTGAGGCCAACGTCCCGCCGGGCTTGGACGTGCATCTGATTCCCGATAACTACGGGACCCATAAGACCGCCTTAATTCGCCGCTGGCTCCTGAAACGGCCGCGCTTTCATGTCCACTTTACGCCCACCAGTGCTTCTTGGCTAAATCTGGTGGAACGCTGGTTCGCGTTACTGACGCAACGGGAATTGCGCCGCGGCGTGCATCCGAGTGTCCAGGCTCTCAAAGCCGCCATCCGATACGACATCACGGTGACGAATCAGCAACCAACACCATTTCGCTGGACCAAAACGGCCGACGAGATCCTCGCCAGCGTGGCCCGATTTTGTCAACGAACTTCGGAGACAGGACACTAGGAGCGAAATTTGGTCCGTGGTCGATTATGTTGGACCATGGCACCGCCTTCCAATTCCTGGGATTGGAAGATTGGGCGTATCGGCGCGGAGTACAGCTCAACTTCCTCCATCCGGGCAAACCGGTGGAAAATGTCTTTTGGGTATCCTTTCACGAGCGCGTCGAGTGCTTGAACGTCGAGCACCGCTTTTTGCTTGATGTCGCCCAAACGATCATCGACGCGTGGTGGCAAGATTATAATCATCGCTGCCCGCATGACTTCCCCGGGCACCTGATCACGAAGGAGTTTTTGCAATAACGTCAGATCAATTACATGGCCGAAGCCCCCCTCTGTTCTGGGTAAAAACGGTCTTAAGATGGGGCAAACCTTACACACCAGCAAACACTTCATTCCACCGGTCCTCGATTCTGGGGAAGCTTAATATAGTGCCCTCCATTAAAAATTTGCTCAAGCTTTTAAGATAGGCTGAGGAGTGGTTTGAGAGGGGGCAGAGTATTTCCAAGAATTTGAACCCGTAACGGAATTGAGGTGAGTGTGAAGGACAAGGGAGATAGTCTGCTCAGAGATTGAACCGGAAGAAATTGTTCTTCGAGTGGCATCAATTGGAAGTGCTAGAATTTAATCTGACGGTCAGGTAGAGTCCTCGACATTCCCAGAAGGGAGAAAGGAGCGAGGACCATAACGACGGGGCAAAGGATTATCAAGAACAAAGTCGGGCTGTTGGAGTTGGCGAAACATCTGGGCAATGTGTCTCGGGCCTGCCAGATCATGGACTATAGCCAAGACTGCTTTTACCGGTTTCAGGAGTTATATGAGACGGGGGGCGAAGCAGCCTTGGAAGAAATTTCCCGGCGCAAACCGCTGCTCAAGAATCGGGTGGCCCCGGAGGTGGAAGAAGCCCTGGCCGCCCTGACGCTGGAGTAACCAGCCTGGGGGCAAGTGCGCATGGCCAATGAGTTGCGCAAACGCAGGAGCATGCTCTCACCGGCTGGGGTGCGGTATATCTGGCTCCGCCATGATCTGGAAACGATGCGGAAACGGTTGAAAGCCTTAGAGGCCAAAGTCGCTCAGGAAGGCCTGGTGTTGACGGAAGCCCAAGTGGTGGCGTTGGAAAAGGCCAAGACGGACAAAGAAGCCCATGGGGAATTTGAGAGCGAATGTCCCGGCTACTGTGGGGCCCAGGATACCTTTTATGTGGGCACCCTCAAAGGGGTCGGCCGGATCTATCAACAGACATTCATAGATACCTACAGCAAAGTGGGCTTTGCCAAACTGTATGATCGGAAGACCCCGCTCACGGCGGCGGACTTACTCCATGACCGGGTCCTGCCCTTCTTTGAGCAGGGGGGCATTCCGCTCAATCGGGTGCTGACGGATCGCGGAACCGAATACTGTGGGGCGCCAGAGCGGCATGAGTATGAGCTCTATCTGGCGGGGGAGAACATTGATCACACCCGGACCAAAACGAAACGCCCGCAGACGAACGGGATCTGTGAGCGGTTTCATAAGACCCTGCTCAATGAGTTCTATCGGGTGACGTTTCGGAAAAACTCTATCGGGCGGTGGAGGAATTTCAGGCCGATCTGGATAGGTGGATGCACGAGTACAATGCGCAGCGGACGCATCAGGGGCGGTGGGGTTATGGGAAACCCCCGATGCAACCGTGGCAGGACAGTATGTCGATCGCGAAGGAGAAAATGTTGGTGGCGTAACAATCACCGGACTCGCTGACTGTCAGATAAAGTCTTGACTTCTACACATCAATCATGACAGTTGGTTCTTCCACGCCTCGTTAGGTAATCGACCAGCGCCAGGAGTTTGGATCACTTATGTCATTAATGTTCATATTGAAATCGATAGACTGACCTTTTTTTAAATTTCTTGATTCTACTCTTAATAACCTCCCCGCCCAATTTGTATTTAAGCCCATAGGATGCGTCGAAAAGGAGATATCATCGTCAAAGTTAATCGTGAAATAAACAGCATATCCATCTAACCGACCATCTATCTCTATAGTATGGCGAAGTTTAATTTTTTTTGGTGCCTCCTTTAGCTTGATTTTCTCCAGATCACATGCGAACCCGCTAGCACCTTCACTCAGCAATTTCTCGATCTGATAATGATTGATGCCGCGGTAGTAGTAACCATCTCGCACCATATTCCTGCATTTCTCCTTCACACAAGAAAAGTCGATACCAAAAATATCTCTCTGTTCCCAAATAAAAGGTGTTTGAAACTCGTCTTTGATCATTACAGGTACGAAGTACAGATCACATTTGCTTGGAAGTATCTTCCCTCCAGGTTTTAGGAGTCGATCACGCAAATCTGTGACATTTTTGATCATGTTTTCCTCGAAAAGAAAGTCGCCTATTTGTTCATGAATAATGACGTCTACTCGCTCATCGAGTGTAAAATCTCGACTATTTACGTTCACAAACTCAATGTTTTGGATATTGTTGTGTTGTGCAATAAGCTTTGCGACATCAATAATGCTTGAATGATCGAGAGCATAAATCTTCTTTGGGGCAATACTTGCAGCGAAAAAAGAGAGAATTCCTGTCCCAGTACCTAAATCAATAACCACATCACCTTGCTTAACGTACTTAGTTAATGCCTCGTGATAGGGTTCGAGACGAACCCTATCGGCTAACATGCGATCATGTTCTTGAATATTTGCGAACAAATCAGCGTTTTGTTCGTCATACTCCAAGCGTTTGTACCAGCTCATGAAAGCTTTTCTTGATTTAAGCTGTCTTACAACAAAACTCATAGGTTTAAATGTTATCGACCCAATAGTGCTCATCAAATCACTCTTTCGAATACCTGTTTGGTGTTGCCTTGTAGTATCCTGTCATGGTTTAGTTTTTTCGTATCCAAAGTGCCACGGGTAACTTTTCTTAATTGCTGATACAAGTAAAGAAAATTTTGACTGAACTTCCTATCCCCTTTTTGTGGCATCGTCCTGAATTAAATGTTGGCACACAAATCCGGATTATCCTTTCTTTACCTGTAGTATGCTTTCGCCGCTGTGACGTTATTCGGTGATTTGTGAAGGCGCTCATAATTGCATTGCTCCATTCAGTAATTGCTTTTCCCAGTTACCAACAGGAAGAAATAGCGCTCCAGCTTAACCACGTTTTTCATGAACCGGTGAAAGCGTTTAATCATGCCTTGTGTCATCCTATACTGCTCCCCTTGAAAGTGAGACCACCTTTAAGACATAACCCAGATCTTAAAGGAGGAAAACCATGGGCCAGGAAGAACCAATTGAACGGTGGACAGCAAAGCGACGAGCAGCCCTTGTCTTGCGGATCCTGAAAGGGGAAACATCGGTGGCGGAAGCCGCCCGGCAGCATGGCCTGACAGTCAGGGACGTAGAAGACTGGCAGGAGCAGTTTCTTCGTGCCGCGGAAAATGGCTTGCGTCGTCGCCCAAGGACGAAGAGGCGCTGCAAGAAGAGCAGATCAAAAAACTGAAACAAAAGATCGGGGAGTTAGTGGTCGAGAATGACGTGTTACGGGAGGCCTTGAAACCGTACCCTTTAGGGCGGGAGATGTCCGACGCATGAGAGCCGCGATGCCGGACATCTCGGAACGAACCGCCTGTCGTCTTCTCCAAGTCAGCCGATCGGCGCTGCATCGGCTGACCAACGGGAAGCGGGCTCGGGCGACACTCTCTGAGAAATTAGTCGCTCAGCTGGAGCCACTCATTCAGGCGTATCCGACGTACGGGTATCGTCGCCTGTGGGCCTTGTTACGCTTTCGGCATGGGCAGATCCATAATCGCAAGGCCGTGTATCGGGCCTTACGCCTTAAACGCTGGTTCGTACATCAACGCATCACCACTTCACGGCCTCGAGTGCAGTGCCGTTGGAGTCGAACGACAGAGAGTAATGGTCGCTGGGCCATGGATGTGACGCATATCCCCTGTGGGCAAGATGGTTGGGGGCATTTGACCGCCGTGATTGATTGTCATGATCGCGAGATTATCGGATATGAGTTCGCCTTGCGGGGCCGGGCCCAGGAAGCGGAACGCGCAATCGAAGCGGCTTGCCTCACCCGCTTCGGCACACTTCGTCCCGTTGGTTCCACCCTGGTCCTTCGAAGTGACAACGGGTTAATCTTTCAGAGCCGCCGCTTTCGACAAGCCTGTCGAGACTATCGCTTGGGTCAGGAGTTTATTACCCCATACACACCGCAACAGAATGGGTTAATTGAACGGTTTTTTCGAAGTCTCAAGGAGGAGTGCGTCTGGCAACATCATTTGGGTAGCTTCGAGGAAGCCCAGCAACGGATCATTGGATGGATCCGATGGTACAACGAGGAGCGACCCCATCAAGCGTTACAGGACCGGAGCCCTCGTCAATATCGGCAGAAACAAGGCTTACAGGTGGCTTGATTTCGGGGGAGCACTACACGGCGCATCTTTTGTGTGTTCGTTCTGCTGTTTCTGTGACCATTGTTTTTGCTTCTCCTGAGGCGTTACGCGGGCCGTTACCGGATAACAGTTGTGGTTTCTGGTACACAGGCATCTTGTCCAGGCCCGTGACCTCGAATGCGTCCTTGAGCATGTCGGTGACGTCACGGGCTGCCATTGTTGTGGTTAATCGCCGGGTGGTGATGTAACGGGAAGCATTGTCTGTTACCGTCGGTAGAAAGTCCTATCCCCGTTCATCTTGCGGAAATAAGTGAAAGCAGCTTGACATAACATTGCATTTGGTAAGTTGGACTTTGAAACGCAGTTGCTGTACTTTCCACCATAAATTCGAGTTGGTGATTAGGCGGTTGGTGATTATGATATGGGTGTTGAGAATGGGTTACCGACTAAACTCTGAGATTAAGTACTCATAGGTATTGGGGATTTGGCAGGCAAACTTTTGGAGTGCAAATGATGGCGGGTTCAGTGCAACATTCATGACCAAATATTGTATAAACTAGGGATACGGTTCCAGGGTTGACGTGAGGCTCTCGTGTGGTTTTTGAACCCCTCGAAGTGTGTGCTTGCAGACTTGTTCCCACTGATAGTAGCTGATCCGGCTCAAGATAATCTTGGGCAGAGTTCTGTGGATCAATAATCCAGAGTCTTCCACCAATCGGATAATTGCCGGTTTCTCGCACGCTGAACATATCGTCGTGGCTCAGGATCAGACCTTGCATTGATTAGACATTTTTCCCGCCAGTCATTGCGAAGGCCTAGTCCGACGAACACTTGGGTAATGCAACTTTCGCCTGCGCCCCAAATCATCCGCCGATTTCGAAAGGAATCAAAAAGTCCTCACATCCAGCCCACTTGGCGCGGCTGGGGGAGTGGTGTCTGTGGGAAGAGGTGTTTGCCCGGTTATCTGCTGAGCCACTTCGTTCAAATAGACTTCTATATGGGCGTAACCGCTGGAATGAATTTGCCGGGAGTCTTGGGCGTTGCTCGGATTCAGTCCGTGAGAGGATTCCCATCCATCGGGAATACCGTCCCCGTCGGAGTCTAGAGGCGGGGCAGGGCCCGTGTTGGTATTCAACGGATCATTCAATTTGCCAAGGGTGCCGGTGCCTGTCTTGGCCTCATTGATGGTGCGGGTTGTCATGGCATCCCGGGGCCAGGAGCCGACCCAAGTGAACACATCGTCATAGGCCTGAAGAGCGGAGGTCGTGGTGATAGAAGGAAAGGGATGGGGCTGTGTGAGATAGGTAGGATTTGAGTAGACGGACATAATTGACTGACCCGGGTATAAGTTGTCGCTAATGTAAATCGTTCCATCCAATCCAAACATCATGGAGTTCGCGGGAGTGTTGGGCCCGCTTTTAGCGTAGTTGCCAATCAAGTTATAGTTCACCCCTTCGGCAGGCGGAAGCTCCTGCCGATAAATTTGCTGAAACGCGCAGTTGTAGAAAATGTTATTGCGGATGTCGAGATTGGCGCCACCCGCTGGGACAGACCCTCCACCAGCCCAATGGATATTGGCGCCGCAGCGGTTAAAGTGGTGGGCACTGAAGTTGTGGTGAAACGAAATGTTGTTAGTTGGTCGGTACGCAAGGAGGACGCCGTAATTTTGGCTGTTGGCTCCACTCATGCTGTTCAGGATTGTCGACCATTGCACGGTAAAATCATGGCTGGCGTCTATGTCGAATGTTTCGTCCGCTGCACCTGAAAAGTCGGAATGATCGATAACCAGATTGTAGACGGGATTAAAGGCGATGGTGTCCTCTGCCTGTGCGCGCATACGAATGAACCGGATAATTACGTCATGAACATTGGTTTTATAGTTTCCAATGGACCCATTAATGAAAGTGATGCCGCCGGGGCTACTCTGCCCCAAAACCGTCACGTTACTATGGGCCTCTGTCAACTCGATGGGGCCGCCTAAGTCAATTACGCCCGAAACTCGAAAAACAATAATTCTCGGTCCGGTGGTCAACATTGCCTGCCGAAAAGAGCCGGGACCGGAAGAATTACGGTTGGTCACCACTAGGACGGGGCCGCCTCTGCCGCCTGGGGTTTGCGTGCCAAAGCCTTCTGCTCCAGGAAAAGACGGCAATGCGTGGACGGATTCACTATTAAGAAAAGAAAGAGAAACGGCAAAAAAAAGCAGACGAGCAACCATTAATCCATTTATTTTTTTCATGATAGAGGATTCTCCTATTCTTATTGTAATTGAATCTGAAGACCTGTTGGTGGAGCTGGAGGGGTAGTGTCGGATGAATTCGTATCAGAATAGAGCGCAGGACGTTTACTACCCACCCATGATGGATGATGGCCTTTCCCGCTCTTATCTGAGATATCCGTCGGTGTCGGGTTCATGTTGAGATACCATATGGTATTAGCGCCAGCAGCAGTGGAAAGTGGGGAATCGGCTTCGCTCAACATCTCACTCTTGGTCAAGAGACCGGAGTAGATTTGTATGCCACGAAGAATACCGTTCCACACCTCGTTGCCAGGTTGCCACGGCGCATCCCCCCAGGTCAGCGCTGGAGCAGGAGGATTGACGTTACCCCAATCGGGTGGTGAGGTACGAATAACCACATGACTGGAATCAATATTTGGGAGGTCCCAATAGAACTCATGGTGCTTGTTTCCGTTCGCGTCTGCCCAGACGCGGAGCGCTTGGGTGTGCCAGCGGTTATACACTACCGCACCGTTTGTGAAATCCTGTTGTTCCACGGAAACTTCCCATTTATGTGTATTGCCGTTTGGCGGATTTTGGGGATATGGGTGAGCCCCATAATACGAATCGGCTCCCCCGTTACTTGTCCACAAAAACGTGCTGAGATCGCCCCGCCCATCATCATTGCCCCAGAAAAACGCCGTATAGTATCCGGATTGTTGCCTTGGGTAGGCACGCCAGATGTAGGTAAGGCCATTCCCTCCGGGCCCGTAAATCGGAAGACCATTGTTTTGGGGATTGGTAAACTTGAAGCGAATGGTCGTTGAGTTGGGAACAGCATCACTTCCTGGGAAGTCGAGACCCGTACTGGTCTCTCCCCAAACTGTTCCTAAGCCTATTTGTGGGGTCGTTAAAAAAAGGCTGCACCATAGACTGATGAAAATTATAAAAACTGTATAACCTTTAAATTTTTCACACTTTTGGTACATGGTTTTCCTCCCTTTGGTAATTATCATCTAAATGGCTTGGGGAGATTATTTTTTTATCTGAGCCGAGGTCCTTCGGGGGGTCGCAAGTTACATCTTAAGTCACCTCTCCGTAACTTCTTTGATGTCGGTGAAATAAAGAATTTCTTTAGCGGGATAAAAAATTCGCCGCAACCTGAGGGGGAATTTTCAGTAGAAACTGTCCGTTTAACATGACAAATGGGGGCCATTGTGTCAGATAAAGGGAAAAGTTTTGTCGAAACACTATCTAAGAAAAAACCAATGTTCTTATTGGCTTCGAAACTCTACAGGATAAACGGGAAGAAATTTTTTTATAAAGTTTTTCTAAATGGGAAAATCTCCTGAGTAGTCTTTCTAGACCACTGCAGAGCGTACTAGAAAGAAGATCACTTTCATGTTGTTTCTTGCCTCCTTGGCATAATCCTCATGCTTTCTTTGCCGACTGCGGAAGGACACTCATGAGGTTTTGAAATGATTTACTGTCTTCAGGACAGAGAATATAGGTTTTTGTGTTAAGCAAGAATTGGACCATTGTGAAGGTTGGGGAAGAGGGACCATCGGAACTTATGATTTCGGTCTTAGAGCTTTAGGAATGTATGGGGGATCAAGCTTGCTTGGGTTTTTCCATCGAAAACCCGCTGCTCGGTAAATGCATCGCAGTCTTGCTCATGATTCTCAAATAACGTGATTTTTTGTGAGACCGGGTTTCGCTTCGGCATGTGGCGGTTTTTTTATCAAAAGGATTCCAAAAACCCTGACTGGACTTATTCGATGGCGCGAATGTTGGCTAGTAAAAGGGGGCAATTCCCTCCGTTCAGACAAGGCCCTCCATTCTTTTTGAGCGTTCTTCCCTCGCGCAAGATACCAGCCATCGGACCATGGGTGAAGAAAATTTCCGTGCCGCATTTTCAAAAAACAGGGAACCTTGTTTTTTTGGCCTGACAAGGCTCTAAGGGGGGAAACCCCTTTATTCTCTATGCACACGAAAAAGAGGAGCGTTCCTCGTAACTTTTGTGATTTGGGTTACAGAACACCATGAAATACTGGTGTAGGAAATCTAAATATACTGCATGAATTATGATACAGTGATTGTACGTAAAAGGCCAAACGACAAATTTCGGTTCTGTCGAAACTAATTTGATGTGTGACCCTAGCCCATTTGAGGGGAGCACTCCATTACCGTAATTATAATCTTTAAACCTTGCCATTTTTCTAGCAACACAGTTGAATATAGGATCATTAATTGCCGAATCCTTCAGTACTCTCCCACAACTTGAAACTGCCAATAGGTTTTATTGGAAGCGTCTGGCGGTTCAGCGCCTGGTGGCAGCGTGCGGTATTATAAAACTGGAAATAGTCAATCAGGCCTGCCTGGAAGGCCGTTGGGGATTCATAGGCCCGTAAGTAGACATCCTCGTACTTCACACTGCGCCACAGGCGCTCGACGAACACATTGTCGA
>JAUIKP010000090.1 GCA_030430725.1 Nitrospiria bacterium | reverse complement strand
GTCTGGCCGCACTGGTGCTCTATTTGACAATGGGAACCATCCGGGAAGTGGCGAGAGGGTCCGATACCATTCATGGAATTATCAACAGTCAGACGGAATCCGCGTTTAGAGGTGAAACCTTCCCATGACTCTTGAACCCCTTGAAACTTCTATGTCCATCGGGCGTGTGGCGATTGCCGCCTCTGCCCTGACGCATAGCCTATTTGCCACGTTCATTGTAGGATCCTCCCTAATCGGTGCGGTGACAGCAACCTGGAGCTATATAACGGGAAAGGCATGGCTCCTCAGGCTGGCCAAGTTGATTGCGTTTGCCTTGGTGCTTTCCACTGCAACCGTATCATTTTTTGGCGTCGTACTCGTGTTTGCTCTGAACATCTATTGGCCTCAATTTTGGCATCGTCTGTTTCATGTGATGTTTTGGCCGTTTTTAGGAGAGGCGGCGTTATTTTTGGGGGAAGCAATATTTGCGTATGCCTGGTATTACCTTTGGGAATGGGGTCGGGATGGATGGAGACAAAAAGTGCATTTGGCATTTGTGTGGCTTGCCGCAGGCTGTGCCTTAAGTGCCATGCTTCTGATCGATATCACCGCTTCCTATATGTTGACGCCCCATCCGGTTTATGCCGCATGGGAAAACGTTTTCAATCCCACCATGATTCATCTTGATCTTCACCGGTGGTTTGGCAATCTGACCTGGGCGGGTTTTGCCCTGGCGGGCATCTGCGCGGTCGGGTATCTGAAATCGACAGCCGAGACCGATCGAATTTTTTTTCAAAAAGGAGGAAGTTACTGTTTTGTGATTGGCTACGGAGCTCTATTGATCATGCCGGTGGTGGGATATCAATATTTGCTTCATTTGCGGTATGGGCAACCCCAGGCGTTTTATACCGTGATGTTAGGAGAACGGTCGTGGCTTTTTGATGTTGTCGCGTTGTTGTATGGATTATTGATTCTGGTAGGTTCTTTATATGTAATTCAGATGGTACGGTCACTATCAGAACCACCTCCCTCTTTCACCGGATTTATTCCCCTTTCATTCACGGTCACCGTAATCGCCGCGATGATGTTGGCGATGCCCTATCAATTGCAGCATATCCCTCTTCTCCATGATTGGACCGATCAGGAAATTAATCCGTTAGGAAAAATGCAGCCGTATAAATATTTTGCACTTTCGGGACTTGTTATTTTTGGTATAGGACATTGGATCTATTCCATGCGTGCCTTTGGTCGAATGCCACCAGCCACCGCCTCAGGTATAGAGTCCGGAACCCCACCGAAACGGATGGCGGGTTTGTTGATGACATTGGCAGGATTGACGGTGATCATTCTGTTAGCCATGGGGTGGGTTCGCGAATCCGCCAGAGCGGTCAATGGGTACCTTATTTATGATGTGATGCGGTTGGAGGACGAGAAATCAACGTATCAAGCCTCCCCTTCCGATAAAGGTATTCTTACCCAGGAGATTCCTTACGACCCCTTTAAACGATAATCCCTTTAAGGAAGAGTGAGGAGCGAGGGGAAAACCCACGCGGAGAAGCGAAGCGTTATGACCCTATTGAACATGACCGAATTATCGGAAATTGGGAAACGGTGGGGTTGGGCGGTATCACGGGATCCGTCGGCATTATTCTGTGTTTTCCCGATTCGTTTCTCCAACCGTGTGTCCGCACCAGGCATCACTTTTTCAAACTGACCGTCCTGAAAGATTTTCCTGCAAAACAATTCCGACAGGGTGCCCCCTCACAATTCAAGACGACCAGGCAACTTTTAGGCATCCGTTTCAATAGTCAAGGCATCTCGTAGACCGTGAGGCGTTCGGAACAGGTCATGTCTCCAGCCATCATGGCATGTTGGTCCGGAGTCTTCGTGAAGTCCCAACACCTAACCGTACTTTCTATATCGATGTGCTGGTCAGTGAGCCCAACGATTCGATTGTGATCAACGACAGGCAGACAAATTAACCCAGGTCGTTACCTGGACAAGACGGCCTGATCGAAATATGCATAGCCTCTTACCACCCCTGCCACAGGGGTCATACTATTTTTGACGATCATGTTACCCCTCCTTTGTACTTTTTAAGCGGCCTTTCTTTTTTCCCAATCCTTCTCTTAATCAACCGGAGCCGCTGGATCTTCCCACGCAGACGTCACAGCGCGACCCTATGACAAATCCTGGTCTTCACGTGGTTGTCTATATTCAACAACCAGACTGACCATCACTTTTTGTACCCTGGTGACGGACCGTGGGGTTTCTGGAAGAATGGTGTTTTATCGTAATTTCCCAATACCGTCGAATACGTTAAGCTCATCAGTCATTCGTCATACCGGGTGGGAGGAATCGCACATGGAGATATCTACGGTAAAAGAGTTGATTGCGCAAGAAAGGTGGGCGGAATTGGGAGAGCTGTTGAACGGCCTTCCGCTTCCCGAAGCAGCTGAGGCCCTGGAGCATACCCCCAAATCCGTGCGCGTCCGCATATTCCATTCTCTGTCTCGTCATGATTTCGGCGAACTGTTTTCATACCTGACGCCTGAAATTCAAGCTTCATTATGGACTGAACTCACCGACAGGGAAGCGGGTGAATTGTTAGCAAAACTGAGGCCTGACGATCGGACAGGAATATTAGAGGAATTGCCCCCCCACGCAATTAGCCGGTTACTCAACCTTTTAGGTCCTGAAGACCGGCAGGAAGCGCAACAGCTCTTAGGATATCCCGATGAAAGTGTCGGCCGATTAATGACTCCTGACTACGTGGCTGTGCTTCCCGGCTGGACCATCCAACGAGCTCTTACCCATATACGTTGGAAAGGTCGTGAATGCGAGACCATTTCTACCATTTATATCACAGATGAGAATGGGAAATTATTGGACGCATTAGAGATACAACGATTTGTATTAGCTGAGCCCTTGGAGACGGTCGATAGCATCATGGACCAAACCTTTATCTCACTCTCGGCCTGGGACGATCGGGAGGAAGCCGTCCGCATGATGCAAAAATATGACCTTTTTGCACTTCCTGTCCTTGACACCGAAGGCATCCTACTCGGAATTGTGACAGCCGATGATGTGTTGGATGTGGCCGAAGAAGAAGCGACGGAAGACATTCAAAAAGGTGCAGCTGTCGAACCATTAAAAACCAGTTATCGGGAAACGGGTGTCTGGATATTATATTGCAAACGTATTCCCTGGCTTCTGGCCTTAATTCTGGTTAATCTGGCTGCTTCCAGTGTCATCGCCGTATATGAAGAAACGCTAGCTTCCGCACTCGTCTTAACATTTTTTATTCCCATGTTAATGGGAAGCGGAGGGAACACCGGCGCACAAGCCGCCATGCTGATGGTTCGAGCCCTCGCAATTGAGGAGGTGAAAGCCTCACAATGGCTGGACACAGCCTGGAAAGAGCTGGCCGTAGGGAGCTTCCTGGGCTTAACAATGGGAATCGGCGCCGGTTGTATCGGTTTTGCATGGGGAGGGATAGTTGTCGGGGTGGGTGTTGGATTAGCAATGGTTGCAGTCGTTGTGGTCTCCAATCTCCTCGGCGTAATATTTCCTGCCTTATTGGCGAAACTCGGTATAGACCCTGCTGTCGCCAGTAGCCCCATGGTCACATCTACTACGGATGTGACAAGCCTTATTCTGTATTTTTCTATTGTCAGGGTGGTGATCGATAGTCTGCAGGGAGGAGGCTTGTAATGGTCCCCCGCCGGCAAAGAATATGAACATGGCCCTGGACGTTGTTGATGAAAGGGTTCCGAATTTGTCTAGTGGTGAGTCATACGTGCTATGGAATAAAGTACGGTCCAGCGTTTTTTTTCATCTTGAACAGGGTCAATCACCGGTTAAAGGAGAATGCGTATATGCTGACAATATTCTTGAAGGTTCTGTTCTTTTCCGCTCTGATCATCTCTTCGAGTCATGCAGAGGAAATTGGAAGTGTGGATACGAAATTCAATTTTTTGGGCCCTGATCACAAAATTGTGATTGAAGCGTTTGATGATCCCAAGATTGAAGGAGTCACGTGCCACCTGAGTCGTTCGAAGACAGGAGGCCTCAAAGGCATGGTTGGAGTGGCTGAAGATACCTCTGACGCGTCAATTGCCTGCCGCCAGGTCGGCCCCATCCGAATTATCGATGAGCTTGAAGAAGGTGAAAAGGTGTTTCATGAGAGTCGTTCGTTCATCTTTAAAAAATTGCAAGTGGTTCGTTTTTTCGACAAGAAGCGTCAGACAATCATTTATCTGGTCTACAGCGATAAAGTGATCGAGGGTTCACCAAAAAATTCGATCTCAACGGTGCCGATCAGATCGTGGTCAAATTCCCCACAACAATAAAAAATTCAGGGGAATTGGTATCCACTTAACTTTATCGTAGCTTTGCCAATGTTCTCTCGGCATGCGCTTTTGTTTGGAAACAAAAAAAGGTCCGCACGCGGACTTGGAAGATGACTCAAGGTCTTCGAGACCGCCGGGTTATCCCTGATCAAAGTGTTCACCCCTGATCCAGGGATGATAATGCTGAAGGACCGTTTCATTGATGTGCACTCCAAAAATGAGTCACCATGAGAAGTAGCCGAATTTCCATAATTCCCTCCAGCATAAGGGACTTAACCTAAAACCCCCATCACTTCCCGGGGCATCCAGGGTTTTGCACAGGACCATTTTTCTCCGTTTTCGTTTATCCTCACCAAAGAACCTACGCGTTTTCCGTCATACCAACGGAACTATTCCAGGCCGCAGATTTTCTCTTGAGTGGAGGCACTCCGGCTTTAATCATTGAACAAGATCAATTCTTGTCTATGAGAGAAATCGGGATAGAAGGATGATTCAACAAACTCAAATCATGCAGAGAGGAAACTTTTTTCCACAAGGCCGCGTAAGGCTTCTGTTATGGATGATGTTATTCATAATCACCCTGCCATCCGTTGGTTTGGGGAAAGTGGACCAAAATGTCATTACGGACAAGGATATTACCGTCGCAATTGAAAGCCGTTTCCTCGTCGATCCGACTGTCCCCTCAGATGGAATTGATGTCCATACGGATAATGGGGTCGTCATGTTATCGGGAGAGGTCCCTACGCTGCTGGCCAGGGAGCGTGCAGGAAAAATCGTAGCCAGCATTCGAGGGGTCCAAGCTCTTATGAATATCATCGGGGTGAACCCTACCAACCGGCTTGGCGATAAAGAACTACGATCCAAGGTATTCGCCGCATTAGCCGCAGATCCGGCATCAGACTCTTATGAAATCACCGTACAAGTTGATCAGGGTCGAGTCATGCTGACTGGAACAGTAGAAAGTTGGCAGGAAAAGCAATTGACTGAGGAAGTGGTCAAATCGGTGAAAGGTGTTCAGTCTCTCAGGAGCCGGATCACCGTTAACCCGATGACTTCTCGTCCCGACTCCGAAATCGAGGCGGAAATTTTCCGTCGCCTTCAATCCGACGTATGGGTCCATGAAAGCCTTATCGGCATCATGGTCGACCAGGGGCATGTCACATTAACCGGTACAGTGGGGAGCCTGGCTGAAAAGAATAGCGCGTACACAGATGCCTGGGTGGGTGGAGTCAAGGAGGTAAACGTTGATCCACTCAAAGTTAAATGGTGGGCACGGGACAGCATGCTTCGTCATCGCAAAGAAGAGTTTACATCAAACACCCATACAGCAGAGGCCATACGAACGGCCTTCAGATATGAGCCTCGCCTTCAGGACGTTGAAATCGCCGTTCGTGTGGTCGACGGAACCGCTTTCCTTGTTGGGATGGTGAAGAACTTGGCGGCCAAATACGCTGCGGAAGAAATAACACGGAATACGGAAGGTATTTGGCGGGTACGCAGTTTCATTAAAGTTCGTCCTCCCGTGCGACTTGCTGATCGCGAACTGGAAAAACGGGTCCGGGAAGCGTTCAATCAGCATCCTCTCATCGACAGCTACGACATTAAGATTTCAGCCAAAAGAGGAACCCTGTCTCTCGAGGGATACCTCAACTCTCCACTCGAAATTTCCCAAACTGTTCGAACCGCTGCAAGAGTCAAGGGTGTCATGGATATCGTGAATTACCTCCAAATCCAATCGCCTGGGAAATTGGATGAAGATATTTGGGAAGAGATCAGACGTGCATTGTGGTGGGATCCGGATCTGTATGACCAGGAAATTACGGTTACCGTATCCAATGGCATCGTAACCCTAATGGGAACCGTTCCCTCCATCGTGGAATGGAGACGAGCCAGAGATGTCGCGCAGAATTCCGGAGCCGAACGGGTTCGTAATCGCTTAACCGTGCGGTATGGTCCGGATTTTTATTCTACCTGAGATGATTTATTTGGTCTTCTTCTCACATTCAACAAGTATTGGGAAAGGAGAGTAGGTATGCGCCAGATCTTTTCACAACGATCAATCATCTGCCTCATCAGCACAACTCTCTGCATGTTCTCTTTTTTGAATCTATCATTTGGGAAAACCTGGAATTTCGAACAGACTCCTCTTCCTCCCATTACATGGGTACAGGATGTTCAACAAAATCGTGATCCCTACATTAAAAACGTCCACCAACAGCTACAGAAATCCCGAGCGCTCCTCACTGACCTTCAAAAGATGCAAACACAGACTTCCAATCAAGAGAAGCAAGCGGATTTAAATGCCCCCATCATGAAACTCACGGAGGAACTGGAACACGCGGAACGTATGGCCAAAAATCTTGATGTCATCGATCCTCAACCCTGGTTGAGGAATAAGACTGAAATGGATGCGGTGCTAGCAAACTTGGAAGTCACCTATGACGAAACATTCCGCCTCCTCCAGGACAAGCCTCGATCTGAAAAAATTGCAACGGAATATAGGGAAGAAGGACGAAAGAATTGATTTTATAAAAACACATTAATCGCAACAAAGGCCGCATCACTTGCAAACCAGAAGAGGTTGACTCCGACCTTGTGAGGGAATTGCACACTATGCCATATCTCCGCTTCAACAGCCCTACAATCACACAAGCCTCGATGGTGAGTGTCGTTTTCCTGACCGGCATTTTCCTTTTTTGGCCTATCGCAAGAGGTGCCGGACAAGAACGGCACATGATGATGGAGTCGGAAATGATTCTGGCCATCGAAGACCGGCTGGCCCGAGACGAACTTGTACAGGAAAATCTGATTGATGTGGTCAGCGAACAAGGCATTGTCACCCTCCTGGGCGAGGTGGATAACATCCTGGCCAAGGAACGGGCAGCAGCACTGACAGGAACCATCAAGGGGGTGCGCGGTGTCATTAATCAAATACTCGTGAATCCATCGAATCCTCCTAAAGATCAGGAAATTGAAGAACATGTGAAATCGGCCTTATTAACAAATCCGGCAACGGAACTGTATGACATGAATGTGAGGGTCATAGACGGCCGTGTCAGTTTAACCGGCACCGTTCAATCCTGGCAGGAGAAACAATTGGCTTTTCAGGTGACTAAAGGGGTGCCTGGAGTGAAAGGCATTCAGGATAAGTTGGCGGTCCTCACTGTCAGGAATCGTTCCGATAACGCTATTAAACAAGAAATCCTGCAACGCCTGAATCATGATGTGTGGATTAATCCATCATCCTTCACGATAACGGTTCGGGATGGTCATGTCACAGTATCCGGTACCGTGAGAAGTGTTGATGAGAAATCTAGGATTATATCGCTGTCCTGGGTGCATGGCATCACATCCGTCAACGGCGAACGCCTGAAGGTAGAATGGACTGACAGTGAACCCATGCGCCGTTCAGGCTTTCACATACCATCCGATGAGACCATCCAAGACGCCATCCAAGATGCGCTTTCCTATGATCCGAGAATAACCAACGTGGATATCACGATTGAAGTGATGGAGGGACTCGTTACACTTACCGGCATCGTCGATAACCTCCAATCCAAAACCACGGCCGAGGAAGATGCCTGGAATACAACCGGCGTTTACAATGTCATTAACCTCTTAAAAGTACGCACGAATCCCAATTATTCCGATAAAGATATTGCCGCACGCGTCAAGGAGGTATTTCTCCATGATCCCTTGCTCGACCATAAGGACATCCATGTCCGTGTCAATAATCAGGCTATCTCCCTGAAGGGTACGGTAAAGTCCCGATCTCAGAAATCACGGGCAGAGTTACTCGCCTCCCGTGTTAAAGGTGCGACAACTGTGAATAATCGACTGAAATATGCGGTTGAGTGGCAGGATAAGTCCGATCCTGAACTTCGACAGGATATCAAAGACCAACTATGGTGGAGTCCATTTTTATCCGATCACTCCATCTCTGTCCAGGTTGAAGATGGGGTCGCGACGCTGATGGGTTTTGTTCAAAGTTGGCAACAACGTTCCCTCGCAGAAGAACATGCCTTTGTGGCCGGTGCCCGTTTTGTTCACAATCGGTTAAAGGTGGGCCCTTCAAAAAAGACTTCCCATTCATCGCAGTAAAAAGGATCCGAGGCCGGCTTCTCTACTTTCCAACCAGACCAATCTTAAGCGGGGTTAAAATTTTTCAGGTAAGGAAGAGAATGATGATTCCTCCCAAATAGAGAAGTAAAATACAAAAACTTTCGAATCCGATATTGGCGATGCCATGTTCCTCCCGACGCAGCAATCCGAGTAGTAAAATCCCGTTCATGAGCATAGTTAGAGCGATCAGATAGACTTGCTGATTCGTCGTGGCATGATAAATCGAACCTTCTTGATAGGCGAAATCGGAAAACGCGACAAGAAGCGTGTCAAAGGTATTGCCTCCTATAATTCCTCCTACGGCAAGCGTCAGCGCCCCCCTACGCACTGCGGCAAGTGAGGTAATCAATTCAGGCAAAGACGTACTCATGGTCGTGAAGACTCCCCCCACAAGCGTTTCAGACAGTCCGGTATGAGTCACAAGAGAGACGGCTGAACCGGCAAGAATCCATCCGGCCGTTCCAATGATCAAGGCAGAAGCAGTGAACGCCATCAATAATTTCTGAAGATTTTCATGACAATTGCCCACCTCCGGGTTATCGGGTTTCGTGTGGGGCGTTAACTTGGGACTCCATAGTGGCGCAACATGGGAATGATGCACCAGCCGAAGACCAAAAATATATATGGCGATGACACATGGAGTGACCGGATGAACATTCCACATGCTGAATTCAGGCCCAACGATGGCGAGTAAAATGAGCGAGAGCATGCTCATGAGGAGCACCCCGTTCATGAGATTGGCTGAGGACGCGGCGGCATGCTCCAGA
Organism: Nitrospiria bacterium; assembly: GCA_030430725.1. Classification (GTDB taxonomy): domain Bacteria; phylum Nitrospirota; class Nitrospiria; order Nitrospirales; family UBA8639; genus Nitrospira_E. The sequence goes on along the minus strand of JAUIKP010000090.1, from coordinate 397 downwards.
TTGGCATGCCGATAGGTCATGTCGGCAATGGCAAGAAACGCCGTTTGTATGGCAATGCCACCAAGAGCATGGCTCACCGCAAATTCAGCATGACCGCCCCATGCGGTTGTCACGGAAGTTACAATGCCCGGCAAGGATGTACTGGCCCCCAGGAAAACGGCGCCCGCAAGCGCCTCGCCAATCCCTGTTCGATCAGCCAGCCGGTCTACCAATTGAGTGAGTTTCCAGCCGACCAGTCCGATGACCGCTGTGGACATGAAAAAAAGGACGACGCTAAGAGTGAGAGACCACCGCTCGGAATCCAGTGAGTAGATCCTTTTAGGTTAGAAGGTTGGGATTGAGGCCAATACGGCTTCCGTTAAGCTCTATGCTCTTCCGAATTACGTTAATACCTGAG
>JAUIKP010000089.1 GCA_030430725.1 Nitrospiria bacterium | reverse complement strand
TGCCAATTGTTTAAACCGTTTTTAGGGCCACCATATTCGAATTGATTGCATCCAACGGATACCGTGAATGGCGAGGCCTGCGAATTTGGGGACGCTCAGCTGTCTGGGTTTTGTTTCCAAACAGCGGAGGACATGGGCTGCCGCTTGATCGACGGTCATCATCAGTGGCTTCCAGGACGCCTTGGGCAGCTTGGTATCCACAAAGCCAAAGCGAATATTGGTGAGGTACACACCATTGGCTCGGAGTTTTAATCCCATGGAGACTAAATAATGACTGAAACCGGCCTTTGATGCCGTATAGGCAGGAGAGTCAGCGTTGTAAAAATCATCGGCGAGGCTTGATAGGCCGATGAGGTGCCCCTGTCCTCGCTCAAGCCAGCCTGGGGTGAGGGCGGCCAGGGTTCTTACCATCGACGTGAAATTCACGTCAATGACGCGGGCCTCCTGTGAGAGGTCAGGAAGTATCAGTCCTGAGCCAATGGCCGCGCAAAATATGCAGGCGTCAAAAGGCCCTTCGTCCGCAAGAAGGGTTTCGAGGACCTGTGGATATTCGAGGGCGGCGATATCCTGTACGATATGCCGTGGGCCATCGGGACCAAGTGGACTAGGGCTTCTTGAAACTCCGACGACGTGTTCCCCGCGGGCAATAAGGGCACGGGTCACCGCCGCTCCGATTCCATCAGAATTCCCGATCAGGAGAATCTTTTGAGTCATTTACAGGCCAACCAAGATGGTGGGTGAAGCCACAATCCTGACATGAAAACGGTCGTAAGTGAAGAGGGAACAATCAGCAAGACCCTGACCTGTACATTGTTGCATGTGTTGGCTAGGATGGTTTCGACGGATCGGCCGCTCCTGCTTACACGAGTATGAAAAAGAACATTACCGTGTTTGTGTCCTATGCCCGCGCCAATCGTGATCTGGCGACCCGATTGTTGAAAAAGTTTAAAGAGCAGGCTGCGCCCTCCAAGCAGTATCACTATACCTTCTGGCGGGATAGCGATATCCTGGTGGGTGAAAAATGGCACGAAGACATTCAACACGCCCTGGGAGAGTGCGACATGGGTTTGGTTCTGATCAGCCCTGCGTTGCTCGGATCCCAATATATTCAGGATCACGAACTTCCCAGGTTTGTAAAGAGTGGAGGTCGAGCCCTCATTCCGGTCATGTTGCAACCCATCGATTTGGAACGGCATGATTTGAAAGGGTTACTCCAGACGCAAATCTTCCGGTTGGATCGTCCCCGTTTCGCCTCTCCGAAAGCCTACGGAGAATGTTCGGGTTTTCATCGTGATCAATTTGCGTTGGAATTGTTTCGGCAGGTCGAGGCCCGTTTGGATAAAATTGTGGCCAAATAATTCTTGAGGGGACGGAGTAATCAAGTCCTATCCCTCCGAAAGAAATTTCTATTATTCAATGAAGAGCAAAAAGAAATTCTATGCCTGAACCTACAATCATTTGCCCACAGTGCAAAACGGAAATCAAGCTGACTGAGTCCCTCGCGGCCCCCCTTCTCGAAGCCACGAAGCGGGACTTCGAGCAACGACTTGCTCAAAAAGATGCTGATGCTGCCAAGCGGGATGCGACCTTGCGTGAGCGCGAAGCTCTGCTGGCCAAATCGCAGGAAAGGTTCGAAGAGCAGGTGGCTGACAAACTAAAATTCGAACGCAGCAAAATTGTGGCGGAAGAAGCCAGAAAAGCCAGGCTGGCGCTCTCGAATGATCTCGACCAGAAATCTAAAGAAATACGTGAAATTCAGGAAATTCTTAAAGACAAGGATGAGAAGCTTGCCGAAGCACAAAAAGTTCAAGCCGATCTGCTCCGTAAGCAACGGGAACTGGATGACGCCAAACGCGAATTGGATCTCACCATAGAAAAACGCGTCCAGGAGGGACTCACGGCCACCAGAGATCAGGCCAAAAAAGAAGCCGAAGAAGGGCTCAAATTTAAAGTCATGGAGAAAGAGCAAACCATTGCGTCCATGCAAAAACAAATTGAAGAACTCAAGCGTCGTGCTGAACAGGGATCCCAACAACTTCAGGGCGAAGTCCAGGAGCTCGAACTGGAAGCGATGCTCATCTCGAAATTCCCCCTGGATCAGATTTCACCCGTGGCCAAAGGTGAGCATGGCGGCGATGTGCTGCACCGGGTTGCCAGCTCCTTCGGTCAGGCCTGCGGAACCATCTTGTGGGAATCGAAGAGAACCAAGAATTGGAGTGATGGTTGGCTCATTAAGTTACGTGAGGATCAGCGGCAAGCCAAAGCTGAAATCGCGATCATCGTCAGCCAGGCCCTACCTAAAGACGTAGAAACATTCGAGTTCATTGACGGTATCTGGGTTACCCATCCCAAAGTCGCGCTGCCACTGGCCATTGCCATGCGTAATACGCTCATGGAGGTGGCTGGAGCCCGGCAGGCTTCCGAAGGGCAGCAAACCAAAATGGAAATGGTCTATCAGTATTTGATGGGTCCGCGCTTCCGACAACGGGTTCAAGCGATCGTCGAAGGGTTCTCCTCGATGAAGGAGGATCTTGATAAAGAGCGGAAAGTCATTATGAAGCAATGGGCTAAACGTGAAGAGCAAATTGATCGGGTGATGATGGCGACCGTGGGTATGTATGGGGATCTTCAAGGCATTGCCGGGAAAACTCTGCAGGAAATTGAAGGGCTCGAACTTCAGGCCTTGGATGCGCCGAGCGACGAATCCGACGGAAAGTTACTGTAAACCCTTGGTCTCTCTCCTGCTGCCATAGGGAAATAGTTGGCATTACCATGATCAACCCGGTATGGACTTCCACGCCAAGATTTTACAGTTAGATTGCAGCATTCTCCTGAATCCTCCTGTGATTCACCGACATTTCTCTACCTTGTCTTAATCCAATAATTTCTGGCTTTCAGTTGTGTTGTCCTCCGGCCGGGACTGTCCAATATTTGGTTCGTTGTAGCGCCAAATCTTCTCCTTTCTGTAAGCTCTGGAACATTGCAAGACCGAAGGGGGTTCCCCCTCCTGTGGCTCACCTTTTGCGGCCTCACCACACCCGACCTTGGTTTGGGGAAATTTGGGCGTCTGCATTGTCTAAGGAGTGATGCAAATTGCCTCATTTCCATAATTGAAAGAAGAAAACCGTGAGGAAATACCACTTTTACACTGGCACGCAATTTGGAATGTCTCAGCGAGACAGGGGACAGGTCATTTCACCGTCAAAGGAGACAGTTCTGATGCAAATATTGAGGCAAAAGATTCAATCGAGAGCCTGGGTCATCGTCGCAACGGTTTCTTTCGCCTGTGCCTCGGCTTGGGCGGGCAGTGCCGGGGATCTCCAGCCACGGGTCCCTCCCGATCGCATGGAACAGGCCCTATCTTTTACGAATCCCTTTACTCCGACAGAGGAATTTATTGCGAACGGAAAAAAACTGTATGAGGGCAAGGGGTGGTGTGCCTTTTGCCATGGCTGGGAGGGTGCAGGAGCACCGACCGCGGGTCGAACGTTTCCTCCTGATATCAAGATGCCAACCAATTTTGCGGATGCGGCCTGGCAGGCAGCCAGAAGTGATGGGGAACTGTTCTGGGTTCTGATTCATGGGAGTCATGGGACCGATATGGTGGCGTACATGCCGCAGTATATGACGGACAAGGAGGCCTGGCAGATCATCGCCTATCTCCGAACATTCGGAGGAACATAATGGTGCATTTCTGTTCGTAAGAACACACGCAATTGTATGAAAGGATTTCATCTCTTAATTTCATATAGAGAGGAGGGACAACATGCGGGAACTACCATTCAAAACAAGTCAGATGGTAGGGTTTGCGGCTCTTATGTTGGCTGTAGTTGGGGGGTGTAGTCATTACGGAAGCCATGAAATATCGAAATCAGCGAATGCGACTATTCAAGGATGCACGGATCCGGCCATTACGGGAACCGCTACTCTCAAAGAATTTGAATCCCCCGAGGGCATCAAAAAAGTCTATGTCCAGATGGAAGTTAATGGTTTAAAGGACGGAAAGCATGCGGTCCATATCCACGAAACAGCCAACTGCCAACCCTGCGGAGCAGCCAAAGGGCATCATGATCCCGGTCCATTTGGGAAATCTACCCCGGATGCTCCTGATTTCAATCATCCCTACCATATGGGTGATCTCGTGAATATCACGGTGGTCAACGGAGTGGGAAAACTGCATGCGGTGACTACCCGGGTCGCGTTATCGGATGGGCGGTTGAGCGTGTTTGATGAAGATGGCAGTTCATTTATCATCCACACCAATGAAGATCTCTATTGCGATCAGGATAGCGAACTCAATCCGGGATGTGCCGGTGGCGCTCGTGATGCCTGTGGCATCATTCAACCGATAACCTCAATGTAGGTGGAACGTCCTGGATTTGACCGGGAGATCTCATATGAAAGAGTGGGTATAGGCTTCGTGTGCTTAATAAAGCATGCATGAAGGGAAGACACAAGGAGAAACAATGAGACAGGCATTACAATGGGTAATTGGACTCATCTTAGCGTTGGTGGTGAGTGGATCGCCGGTGTGGGCACAAGAGCATGGGCATCAACAGATGATGATGCCGCGTGTTCCCGCGGACAAATTGGCTGAAGCTCGAGCGCTGCGGAACCCGTTGCCTTCCTCACCGGATATTATCGAAAAAGGCAAATCGATTTATGAAGGGAAGGGCAGTTGCGTCAATTGTCATGGGGTGAGCGGACGCGGCGATGGCCCGGGTGCGGCAGCCCTCAATCCCCCGCCTCGTGTATTCCGGTCACATGGGTTTTGGAAACATCGGTCTGAGGGGGAAATTTTCTGGGTGATTAAATATGGATCGCCGGGGACGGGTATGATTCCCTTTGGTGGAGTGCTGTCGGACGAAGAGATTTGGACGGTGATGCAATATGAGCAAAGTTTTTCCGGAGGATCACATGGTAGAGGGGGAGGTCATCAGGGAGGCGGACGCCACCGAGGCCGGGACATGATGATGCATGACATGCCATAAAGCAGAAGAAAGGCAGGGGGATGGCCTTAAATATCTTTAGGACAAAGAATCGAGCAACATACGGGTTCATCAATGGAACCGTTCTCCTGGCCTGGCTGTTGTCAGGCCTTTTGGTCCCTGCAAGGGCGGCTGACCGGATAAATGCGGGAGAAGATATCGTACGAGCAACCTGTGTGGGGTGCCATCGAATTCAAGGCGCGCCGATGCCGCGCTCCACAAAGGAAGCGCCTGACTTGATCTGGGCGGGGAATAAATATCAGCGAGCCTGGTTGGTGGCATGGCTGGAAAATCCCAAAGCAAAACTCTATCCGGTTGGCTACGATTCCAAGTTCAAACGAAAAGGCCGGCATCTTGCCCTGTCATCTGGTGAAGCGGAACAGGTGGCTGATTTTTTGAGCACGCTGAAAGATAGGAGAATCACTGAAGGCATCATGAAGCCGGGCACACCGGACGAAATCGCACGGGGCGAGCAACTCTATCGTGAGCATGTCTGTCAGAATTGCCATTGGACTCCGGCAGACAACCGGCGCGGCTATACCGGCGGGACGTCCAGTACCTCCTTGGTCAATATGGGGAATCGTCTTCAGGCCGATTGGGTCTACCGCTTCAATCTGAACCCGGATGATTTTGTTCCACAGAGCGGAGCGTATATTCCCAATCCTGCGCTTCCGGAGAAGGATATTTATGCCATCACGGCTTATATCATGACGTTCAAATAACCCTAATAGTAATTCCACAGGAGGGCTGGCAGATGATCAGGGGTGTGAGTTGGATGAAACACGTCGGCAGTAAAAAAGGTTCTGCGATACGGTTCATGGTGTTCATATTGGGAATGGTCATGACCAATTTGGCTCCTGCCGAAGGCGGGGATATCGAAAAGGGCAAAACTTTGTATCGACAGAGTTGCGGACATTGTCATGGATTGGACGCGAAGGGTGACGGAGAAATGGGTGGATACTTAAACCCTCCTCCCGCCAATCTGGCCAGTGAAAAAACCCAATCCAAGTCAGACACCGAACTCATAGATGTGATCATGAAGGGTCGGTCTGGCACAGCCATGGAAGGATTTGAAGGAGCACTGGAGGAGGGGCAATTACACGATCTTTTGGCCTATCTCCGTTCCCTGAAACCATAAATATCCTTCAGGAGTGGGTATGGTCTCTGTAAACTGAAGGATGATCCCATAAAGTGGAGGCCGCCGTGATGAGCAGAGATATCGCCCATTCATTTGGTATGTTGCTCGGTGTGGTGATCACAGGTTTGGTATTGTTTGTGGGATCAGTTACGGCCAATACCCGGGACTGAGAGCAAGCTGCTGTGAAGGTCACTGGTGCTTTTCTGGAAGAGTTGGGTGAGGCGATGAAACGGGAAATGACGAAAGGTGGTCCGATGGAGGCCATCAAGGTCTGTGCGGAATTGGCGCCGGAGATTGCCAATCGCTTGTCTCGGGAAAACGGGTGGCGGGTGACCCGCGTGGGAACACGCGTCCGGAATCCATTGCTCGGCATGCCGGATGCATGGGAACAACGCGTCCTCGAAAAATTTGTCGCGCGGGCCGCAAAAGGGGAAACGTTCGCGGTCATGCGTCATGGGGAAGTGGTATCAGAACCGGGAGGACAATACTATCGGTTTATGAAGCCCATTCCCATCCAGCCAAAATGTCTGCTCTGTCATGGGCCAATAGAGACGATGCCGGAATCGATCAAGACAATATTACAGCAGCACTATCCCTTCGATGCTGCCACGGGCTACCAAGTCGGAGACTTGCGTGGGGCAGTCAGCATTAAGCAGCCACTTGGCCAGCAAAACCGCTAAGCCAAATGAATTTGGCCGCCGCATCAGGAAAAGGAGAAAGGAATGAAACGGGGAAATATCTGGGCCGGAATGACCCTGGCTTGCTTGTTATGGTCGGGCGTTGGTTTCACGATCGCAGAGACCAATCATTTCGGCGGACACAAGCTGGGACACGAGATATCGAAAGTCCCGGTGACAAAGCGCATGGCCTTGGATCTCCCTCCGACTGCGAAAGAGGGCCTGAAATTGACCATGCGAGAGCATCTCGAAGCCATTAATGCCATCGTTGGGGCATTAGGGCGAGAAGACTTTGCCAGGGCGGCTACCCTGACAAATGAAGAACTGGGCTTCCCGAAACACCATGTGGCCATGCAGCGTGAGCAGGGTGCCACCTTCCCGTCCGCCTATCATGAGTTGGCCATGGCACATCATCAGGCTGCGGAAGCGCTGGGCGCAGTGATTCCGACCAACGATTTCAAACAGATCCTTCCTCATCTCGAGCGGACCATTCATGCTTGCGTGAAATGCCATCAAGTCTTTCGTTTGAAGGATTGAAGCCAATTCGTGCATTAATCATTGTACCTCTTGCCAGTAAAAACTAGATTTTTCCCTTATTTTGTCAGGCCTTCAGGGTGTTGACAAGTATTTTTTCATAACCATTTTGGAAGCGACCCCGATTTGATGACGATTGCACATTTCGGTTACGCCATTCTGGCCAGTCTCCTCGCGGCCGGGGTCACGACTGCAGGGCTCTATGTTGTTCGTCGATTTGGTACCTGGGCACAATACAATGCCACCTATTTTTCCTGTTTCGCAGCAGGTGTGCTGATCTCGGTAGCCTTTCTCCATATCATTCCTCATGCCTTCCACATGAACGACCAGGCGCCGGTGTATTTGCTGGCGGGCTATCTGGCCTTTCATCTGATTAACCGTTTCATTCATGCCTATGTCTGCGATAGCGCCCCTGATAGGGCCATTGGATTGATTCCTCTCTTCGGGATCGGCCTGCATTCGACGCTGGACGGGGTGGTGTATGCCATCACGTTTAGCGTCAGTGTCTTGACCGGAACCTTAGCGGGCATTGGTATGGTTTTACATGAATTTCCGGAAGGGATCGTCACCTATGTGCTATTACTTCGCAGCGGATTTACTCCGAAAAAGTCATGGCTGTTGGCCTTTCTGGCTGCGGCTCTCACCACCCCGATTGGGACATTGTTGGCTATCCCCATGGTTCATCAAATCGACCAGACCGTGTTAGGTGCGCTACTGGCGATTTCAGCCGGAGCATTTGTGTATGTGGGAGCTACGCACCTTCTGCCCTTAGCCGAACGGGAAGATCGTCCTTATAGTCTTGCTGCCATGGGAGGCGGCGTTCTGGTCGCCCTTGGCATTATCCTCACTCACGGCTAATTCCAGAAAAATCAATTCGACCTACCTGGGAGGTTGCCAGGAGAACCGCTCCGTCGGCCGGTTCAACCTATGTCCTAATAGGCCTAGCCAAGATTCCGGGGAAAAAGAGGTAATCTCGTTCATCTGGAAACAAACTGATACAAACCAAGAAATTCCAAAAAAAAGATTTTCCAAAGCTTTCGAGCTATTGTTGAGAGTGGTGTTTGACGTGAGTTGAAAAGACGCGGCATCTCGGGTTGCCATGGGTGTTGCGAGACATCCAACACAACCACAAAGTAGAGACGACACGACGCCACAGCGTCGCCAAACAGCGGAAGAAAATCGAGCCAGCAAGAATTCCTTCATGGGTCGCATTTGGACCGGGCCCTAACAGCTCATTGTTCAGGCGCTGAAGGCGAAGGTGACGGACCTCTTGGCCACTTATGCAAATCAACGGGATGAGCAGAGGCATGCGAAGGGTGTCCTCAGCAGCCATCATACCGAACGCGATAGTCAAACGGGCATGGGGACCATGATGGGTAGGATGCTCAAGGTGCGCAGTCGCCAGGGCGGTCCTGTGAGGTTTCCCTCGACCTTGGTGCCGCCGTATGTACGCAAGACAGCCAATCTGGAAGCCGCCATCCTGTGGCTATATTGGGAAGGCTTTTCAACGGGGGATGCAGGGAGCGCTCAAAGCGGTAGTCAGCCCGGCTGCCACGGAACAGTCTGCCTGCACGGTGGCTCGGCTCCAGCAGGTTTAGCGGGAGGAATATGACAGCTGGCGACACCGGCGCCTGGGTGCGAACCAGTGGGTCTTTTTCCGGGTCCGGGTGGATCGCATCTCTGGTGGCTCGGAGACCTAGCGGTTGTGTGCGTTGGTCGTAATTTGCATGAATGTCCACGGGGAAAACATCTGTTGACTATCCAAGACGAGATTCGCGAATCCATTCAGAATTGGCGGGAAATACTAATGACGCTGAAACCGCGAGGGCTAACCGCTCCGGTCTTGGCTGCGGGCATCAGGGGGGCTTGGAAGAAATTTATCCAACCACACAGCCGCAACGGTGTTGGTGGCTAAGACTAGGAATGTCTTGAATCACCTGCGGGTATATTCCCCGCCGCTTGCGGCTTAAACTACTCGCGAGAGCGAATACCTACATAAGAGTCATAATGTTATGGTGTTGTTGTATCACCTGGTTTTTCCCGAAAAATATCGTCGGGCGATATTTGATTCAGCTGTCGATAGCGTGGTGAAAGAGGTTTGTCTAGAGATCGAGCAGCGGTATCAGGTGAGATTTCTGGAGATTGGGACAGATAGGAACCATGTACAATTTCTGGTCCAATCAGTTCCCGGGTATAGTGTGACGAAGGTGGTGACCATCATTAAGAGTTTGACCGCCAGAGAGATTTTCCGGCGAGCCCCTCAGGTAAAAGAGCAATTAT
>JAUIKP010000088.1 GCA_030430725.1 Nitrospiria bacterium | reverse complement strand
GGGTTATCCCTCGGACGACATGCCTTGGCACCAGCTCTGAGTCCTAAGAAAACGATTGAAGGTTTAATCGGAGGAATACTTTTTTCTATGCTGGGAGGCCTCATCAGCCACTTTTGGTTTCTCCCTTTTTTCTCGCCGTGGGAATGCGCTATTCTCGGCATGGGCATGGCCATAATCGGAGCGCTTGGTGACCTTGCAGAATCCGCAATCAAACGTAGCGTGAGTATTAAGGATTCAGGCACAATCATTCCAGGACATGGGGGAGTATTGGATCGTGTGGATAGTCTGCTCTTTACCGGCCCGGCCTTTTACTATTATGTCATGTTCACGGGATCAACCTAATACCCAGACCGTGCGCAACCATGGGGAGAGAATCTGGTGAAACACATCGTCATTTTAGGATCGACTGGATCAATTGGGAACAGTACCTTGGATGTGATTTCCAGGTTCCCTGAAGAATTTCAAGTAGTCGGCTTGGCCGCCGGATCAAATGATCAGGCCCTTGAGAAACAGATCCGTACCTTCAAGCCGGAAGTGGTTGCCCTCTCCTGCCGGGATGCTGCCAATCGATTACGAGCACGGATGGGGCGCACATCCACGGAAATCTTGGACGGAGAACAGGGGCTCTGCGCAGTCGCCGGTGCATCGCAAAGTGACTTAGTGATTTCTGCGATCGTCGGTGGAGCAGGGCTCAAACCAACTTTGACAGCCATTCAATCAGGCAGGCCAGTTGCGCTTGCCAATAAAGAACCGATGGTCATGGCAGGCCGATTGATGCAACTGGAAGCTCACAAACATGGCGTCACTATTTTTCCCATCGATAGCGAACATAGCGCCATTTTTCAATCGATGGAAGGCCACCGGAAGGTAGATATTCGCCGGATCGTGTTAACCGCTTCCGGCGGGCCATTTTGGGATTGGCCCATCAATGACCTGGAACACGTGACCCCCGAACAAGCGATGCAACATCCCAACTGGAAAATGGGTGCTAAAATCACCACCGACTCCGCCACCCTGATGAATAAAGGCCTAGAGGTGATTGAAGCCCGATGGCTCTTTGATATCCCTCATGATCAAATTGATGTCGTCATTCACCGAGAAAGTATTATCCACTCTCTGGTAGAATATTGTGATGGGTCAGTCATCGCGCAATTAGGGCACCCGGACATGCGAACACCGATTTCCTATGCTCTCAAATACCCGGAACGTATTCCTTTGAATCCTCCGCTCCTGGATTTAGGAAAAATTGGGAAATTTACGTTCCATCCAACTGATTCGGAAAAATTCCCCTGTCTCCAGTTAGCCTATGACGCACTGGCAGGAGCAGACGGTCTTCCACCCACATTAAATGCCGCAAATGAAATCGCCGTCGATGCCTTCCTAAAGGAACAAATTGCCTTTTTGGATATTCCCAGAGTTATTCAGGAAACCATGAATGCCTATAACGCGACTCCGGTCACATCCATTGAAGATGCCTTGGAAATAGACCAATGGGCCCGACGCACAGCTATAGAAATGATGAAATCCTGTTCCTCTTCCCCAATATGAACCCGCGATAACCATCCATGAATAACCTCATGTCATTTTCTCCAGATTCCATCTTTCTTTTTGGGCAAAAGTTATGGTGGTTCCTTGTCGTCCTGGGAGTTCTTGTGACTTTTCACGAATACGGCCATTATCTGGCCGCTCGCTGGGTGGGAGTCAGGGTCCTCAAATTTTCCATCGGATTTGGACCTAAACTTATTGGTCGCAAGATTGGCGAGACAGAATATCTCCTGGCAGCGATTCCTCTTGGGGGATATGTCAAATTATATGGAGAGGAAGGGACGGAGGCCGTTTCACCAGCTGAACAACGTGAATCCTTCATTCACCAGTCGCTTCCCCACAAAACGTTGATTGTAGCAGCCGGTCCCGGATTCAATTTTATTCTCAGCTACCTGATCTTTACGGGAATGCTGGCCCTGGGGTCCCCCCTGTTTGTGCCCAGCATCGACAACATCACACCGGTCATTGAAGCGATTACCCCAGGGTCCCCAGCCGAAACCGCCGGATTACAGATCGGTGATCGCGTGATCAGGGCTAATGAAGAAGACATTTCGACCCTGGGTGAACTATACCAACAGGTCGCCAAGGCTCACGGGCGTCCCGTCACACTGGATGTTATTCGGGGAAATAGCGTTAAAACGCTGATCATCACTCCAACCGTTCAAATGATGCCTGATCGCCAGGACGAACCTCAGTATACCTTAGGCATTGAGGATCATGCTCCGCTTGTCGGGGGAGTCATGCCGGACACTCCTGCCATGGCGGCGGGTCTTCAACAAGATGACCGAATTATCCAAATTAATGACACGCCGATTGTCACTTGGTCTCAGATGACGGAGATCGTTCGCCAACACCCTGGAACCCCCTTGGAAGTCCGGGTCGATCGCGGCGGGAAGACAATCTCCCTTCGCATCACTCCTGAAGGCCAAACTATGACCTCCTCCGATGGAGAAACCACGACTGTTGGCCGTATCGGGATAAAACTAGCCGGTGGGGGTACCGTGCTGAAGAGCACCTCTTTATTCCTTGCCCCCTGGGATGGACTCAAGGCCACATGGAAATGGTGTGAACTCACCGTTATTGGTTTATATAAACTCTTAACGGGAGAAATTTCGTCAAAGCATCTAGGTGGACCCCTGATGATTGCCAGCGTGTCAGGCGAACAAGCCCAACAGGGCCTTGCCAGCGTCGTGTGGCTTATTGCGATTTTAAGTATTAATTTGGGAATTTTGAATTTGTTACCCATTCCCATTCTTGATGGGGGGCATCTCTTCTTTTTTGCCTGCGAGGGAATTTTAGGTCGCCCGTTAGGTGACCGGTCGAGAGAAATGGCCCAACAAATTGGGCTGGTCTTGTTGGTCTTCCTGATGGCCTATGCGACCTGGAATGACATCAGTCGCCTACTCCAATAATTCCACCCAGTTGAACGTCTCACTGCCTTTTGCTATCCATGTGAATGTTCCCTGCGACTCAGTCTGTCCTTAACCATATAACCAGGTGTCTTCATGCGTGTATCACAATCATTGATTCCAACGATGCGACAGGATCCCGGGGAAGCCGAAGTGGTCAGCCATCGGCTCATGCTTCGCGCCGGAATGATCCGAAAAGTCGCTGCCGGTATTTATTCCTACCTTCCTCTTGGATTGAGGGTTATTCGGAAAATTGAGACCATTGTTCGCGAAGAAATGAACCGGGCAGGAGCGCAAGAACTGTTGCTTCCGATTCTTTCCTCCGCCGAGCTATGGAAAGAAACCGATCGTTGGGATTTCTACGGAAAAGAACTATTCCGATTACATGATCGCCATGAGCGAGACTTTTGCCTGGGCCCCACTCACGAAGAAGTCGTCACTGATTTATTCCGTCGAGAGGTTAGTTCTTATCGTCAATTACCGGTCACACTTTATCAAATTCAAACAAAGTTTCGCGATGAAATTCGCCCCAGGTTTGGCATCATGCGAGGGCGTGAATTCATCATGAAAGATGCGTATAGCTTTGATCAGGATGCGGAAGGAGCCAAACGTACCTACCAGAGCATGTACGACGCCTATTGCCGCATTTTTTCCCGAATGGGTCTCGAGTTTCGTCCAGTGGAAGCCGATACCGGCTTGATCGGTGGCATCTCTTCTCACGAATTCATGGTCCTGGCCAATACCGGCGAAGAACTCATCGTTTTTGATCCGGATACGCACTATGCGGCCAATGTCGAGCGGGCGGAGATTGCTCCACCGCCCATCGGGGAACGTGAGCCCCCCCTGCCGTTAGAAAAGGTCTCCACACCCAATGCCAAATCCGTTGAAGAAGTGTGTGCCTTACTAAACGTTCCTCCTTCCCACTTGGTGAAAACCCTCCTGTATCAAACTGGCCCAGATGAAATAACAGCAGTCCTGATTCGAGGGGACCATCAAGCGAACGAAATCAAAATTCAACGGCACCTTGGTATACATGAATTATCTTTGGCGACTCCGGAGCTGGTCGCCCGCTTCACAACGGCCCCGGTCGGATTTGTCGGACCGATCGGTCTTCAGAAGATTCGAATTCTGGCTGACCAGGCTGTGGCGGTGTTGAGCAATTTCATTGTGGGTGGAAACGAGCCGGACGTCCACCTCCTTCACGCCAATATTGACAGGGATTTCGCCATTGAGAGCATAGGAGATTTCCGCCAAGCACAGGCTGGCGACCCTTCCCCACGTGGAGGCAGGTCACTCCAGACAGCCAGAGGAATCGAGGTGGGGCATATCTTTATGCTAGGGACGAAATATAGTGAAAAAATGGGGGCAACCTATCTTGATGCTCAAGGTCAGAAGCTTCCGGCCATGATGGGATGCTATGGCATTGGTGTCAGCAGAGCAGCGGCGGCAGCCATTGAACAAAACCATGACGACAAAGGTATCTGCTGGCCCATGCCCATTGCCCCCTTTCAGATCCACATTCTTTCAGTCACCGCATCGGAAAAGGTACGCCAAGCTTCCGAGCAGCTCTATCAGAACCTTTCTCAAAACGGCATAGAGGTATTACTTGACGACCGTGAGGAACGAGGTGGAGTGAAGTTTAATGATGCGGATTTGCTGGGCATTCCTTTCCATATTATCCTTGGTGATAAGGGCTTGGCACAGAACACCATTGAAATTAAAGACCGTAAAACTGGGGAAAAATATCACATTTCCCCAGAGGAGGCATGTGAATGGATAACTGCCACAGTCAAAGCGAAACTTGAAATTCAGGCCTGAAGAGGAAATAAAACAAACACAGATTGGTTACCGATGCCCTCTCATGCGTGGTATAATATCTGAAATTATAATGCTCTTAACCTTGGGACGAGTGATCGCGAGACCTTAATCCAGAGCATGGGAAGATGGACAAGCCCTTATTTTCATTGACAATACATCTTCTTGAATGCTATTTTTCAAGGTTTGATTTTCAAGAAAAACACACATCCTTAATTATATGACTGGCCTATCGCATGTTAAATCAAATGAACGTGAGGGGTCTCTTATTTGACCCCTACAACAATGCCTATATTGTCATCCTAAGAGATGAACAAAATTCGGACATGCTTCCCATTTGGGTTGGAAAGGCCGAAGCCAGCGCAATTAGCTTTGCCTTAGAGCGGATAGCTCCTCCAAGGCCTATGACCCATGATCTCATGAAAACGGTACTTGATAATATGGACGCGAAGGTCATCAGTACGGTTATTACGGATCTGAAAGATAACACGTACTTCGCCAAAATCCATCTTCTGTTTGGAGATTCAGAGTTCACCGTTGACTCCCGGCCAAGTGATGCGATTGCCGTGGCCCTTCGCACGGATGCTCCTATTTTTGCTTCAGGAGAAGTGCTCCATAAACAAAACTCAGAAGAATTGGAACGATGGCTGGAAAATCTCAAGCCTGAAGATTTTGGGAAATCAGATGTCTAGCTGTTGTTCATGTGGCCACCTGAAATGATTCCGAATAATAGTGAGTGTACGGGTGATGACTGAAATAAACACATTAATTCCGTTAAAAGTCCATGGTGTCCTAGTCGATCCGAATACCGACACGCAAATCGTGGTCTTACGGGATGAAAAAAACTCAGAGGTTCTTCCCATATGGGTCGGAACCGCCGAAGGAACATCCATTCGACTGGCGTTGGAGAACGTCATCCCGCCCCGTCCCATGAGCCATGACCTAATTTGCAGCTTTGCCTCGCACCTTGGATTTACCCTAAACAAAGTCGTGATCACGGAAGTCAAAAATAACACATACTTTTCAACGCTGTTTTTATCTAAAGATGACTTGGAAAAATCGATCGATTCAAGGCCGAGTGATGCGATTGCCCTAGCTCTCCGCTGTCAAAGTCCAATCTTCGTCACCCCTGAGGTGCTGGAACGTCGCGGTGGGGAAGATTTGGATACCTGGCTTTCCAAGCTCGATCAAAAGGGATTAAAACAGACCGACATTTAGACATGTAATCAAGTAGAGGAAAGGAACTCAGACACTCATGCGATCCTATCAAGCTAAACCGCTGGAAGTTGAACGACAATGGTTTTTAGTCGACGCTAAAGGGAAAACCGTTGGACGCCTGGCCGCGAAGGTTGCCTCTATCCTTCGTGGAAAGCATAAGCCAACGTTCACCCCGAATGTCGATACTGGCGATCATGTCGTTATTATAAATTCCAGCGAAATTCAATTCACCAGGAATAAATTTCGTTCAAAGATCTATTATCATCACACCGGTTACCCTGGAGGAATAAAAGCCATTACCGCTGAGCACCTTCATGCAAAGAAACCAACTGAAGTTCTTTCCAAAGCCATTCGTGGAATGCTTCCAAAATGTACGTTAGGGAAACAAATGGCCAGAAAGCTCAAAATTTACCCTGGTGCCGAGCATCTGCATCAAGCGCAAACCCCAACCCTACTGAATCTCTAAATTCAATCAGTTACCTTCCAAACGAAAAAAGGAGCCCTATTTTCACATGGTCGATACAATTCAATACGCAACCGGAAAAAGGAAAAATGCGATTGCCCGAGCGTGGGTAGAACCAGGGCAAGGCGATATCCTCATCAATGCACGAACAGTAGATTCATATTTTCCACGATTGACGCATCAAATCCAAATACAAACCCCATTCGAGGTCACCAAAACGGGCGGGCAATTCAATGTCAAAGCCACATTGACAGGTGGAGGCGTTTCAGGTCAGGCGGGAGCTCTTCGCCATGCAATTGCCAAGGCTTTGGCCTTATATAATCCTTCGCTGCGCGATCCCCTGAAAAAAAATGGGTTGCTCACCAGAGATAGTCGGGTGAAGGAACGGAAAAAATACGGACAAAAAGGCGCCAGAGCCAGGTTCCAATACTCCAAACGATAATTGGCCAGTTCACCATCCACGCAGAACTATGGGGGAGGCCTTCCAGCCTCCCCTTTTTTTAACCCGACCACTTCTGATGCCGTTGCCTACTCCACAAGAACTGTTCACAAACAATCAATTGGCACCAAGATAAATGATTTCCTCATACGTATCAGACTCAACATTTCGCCCCCCTCCAATCAATTTTCATGAAATAACCCATGGATAACAAATTTCGTGTCGCTGTAATCGGAGCCAGCGGCTATACAGGTGGTGAATTACTTCGATTACTCACCCTCCACCCTCAGGTCACACTGACACGAGTGGTGGCATCTGAAAAATCTAAGGATCTCCCTGTTGCTTCGTTGCTTCCTCATCTTACGAAGGTTTATGACTGCTCCTTGTCTTCGTTGAATACCGCCCTGATCGCCAAGGAAGCCGATGTAGTTTTTCTCGCTCTTCCCCATACGCAATCCTTGGAGCCAGTAGCCGCTTTTCTCGCACAGGGGAAGCATGTCATTGACTTGAGTGCCGATTATCGTCTGCAAGACCCGAAGATATATGAGCAATGGTATCAAACCGCCCATACCTTTCCTGACCTGCTCAAAAGTGCGGTGTATGGCCTACCAGAATTCAATCGCGGGGCTATCGCCAAGACCCGTCTTGTTGCAGTGGCTGGGTGTTACCCCACCGTGGCCATTTTGCAACTCGCGCCACTGATAGCCCAAGACCTCATTGAGCAAAACTCAATTATCATTGACGCAAAGTCGGGAATTTCAGGAGCCGGTCGCACACCTGCACTGGGAACCCATTTCCCTGAATCCCATGAAGCCATTCACGCCTATAAAATCGGGAAACACCGCCATGTACCTGAAATCGAACAGGAGTTGGCACGACTGGCTCCTGCTCCATCCTCCAAAACAACTTCCTCCAGTCCCTCCATTATTTTTACGCCCCATCTAATACCCATTAATCGAGGTATTTTGAGCACGGCCTATGCCAAATTGAAACCTGGCATTGAGCAAACCCATCTGGATGCAGCATATTCCAGTCGATATCAAAACGAATATTTTATAAGACTCTTTCCCAATTCCGAATTGGTAAATCCAAAAAATCTGCGCGGATCAAATTTTTGTGATCTCAGTTGCACCTATGACCCTCGAACAGGGTATCTCATCACTACCGGTTCGCTGGACAATCTTGTAAAAGGCGCAGCCGGACAGGCGATTCAGTGTATGAATCTTATGTTAGGGTTTCCCGAAACACTTGGGTTGACTGCGCCAGGCCTCTTTCCCTAAACCATTGTTCACGAGTTTCTCCTGAGGAGAAGGGGATATTTTTATGTCTAAACGGGTAAAAGGCGGGATCACTGCCCCAAAAGGATTCCTAGCAGCAGGGATTCATTCAGGAATTAAAAGGACCAAGCACCTTGATATGACGTTGATCGTGTCAAAAAAGCCTGGACCTATCGCCGGAGTATTCACAACCAACAGGCTCCCGGCCGCTCCCGTAATACTCGACCGGCTTCATCTCAAGAGAGGTACAGGTCAAGCATTCATTATTAATAGCGGCAATGCTAACGCATTTACCGGACCGGAAGGATTGGTCCATGCCAGAGAAATGGGTCGAAGAGTTGCCGACCAACTCGCGATCCCCCTTCACCATGTATTTGTGGGATCCACTGGTGTTATTGGCGTTCCTCTACCCATGCCGGCAGTACGAAACGGCATTCCCATTTTGATTTCACATCTAAGCAAGGCTGGGCACCAGGAAGCTGCCCAGGCGATCATGACGACAGACACCTGTCCTAAGGAAATTGCGGTTCAAGACCGAATTGGCGGAAAAATAGTGACAATAGGCGGTATCGCCAAAGGTTCAGGAATGATCCACCCTGACATGGCGACCATGTTGGCCTATGTCACGACAGATGCAGCCATTGATAAAAAAACCCTGCAAACGACCTTTCGGGCCGTCATTAACCAAACATTTAACTGTATTTCTGTTGATGGGGAAACCAGCACCAATGACACCGCATTATGTCTGGCCAACGGGGAAGCCGGAAACGTTACCATCCAAACCGGAACGACGGCATATGACAAATTTGAAGCGCTCTTACTTCAGGTCTGTCACTATCTGGCCATGGAAATTGTACGGGATGGCGAAGGCGCCACCAAAATCATTGAATTTCAGATAACCCAGGCTTCCAGTGACCGTGCCGCCAAACAAGTTGCCAATACTTTAGCCACCTCCCCTTTAATCAAAACCGCTATCTTTGGTACGGATCCAAACTGGGGGAGAATTGTAGCCGCGTTAGGCCGGGCCGGTGTTCCAGTTAAAGCGGAGAAACTTCTCATCAGCTTCAATAGGATTCCCATTGTTAAAAATGGGAAAGGACGGGGGCCTCTGATAGAACGACGGATTAAACAGGAGATGAAGAAGCCGTTCCTGACGATCTCCATTTCACTCGGAATGGGAAAAGGGTCCTCAAAAATCTGGACCACAGACCTGACCTATGATTACGTGAAAATCAACGCATCCTATCGATCATAATTCGTTCCATCTAGGCAATCTGGAGAGTTGGAATCGCTTAATGCCGAGGGAGTTATTTTTTTATATGGTGACGGGAAATTAAATCATGCAGGGTCGGGCGGCTCACACCAAGGATAGTCGCAGCTTTCGTAATATTTCCACCCGTCTTGGCCAGAGTTTGCTCAATCACTCGCTTTTCCACGGTATCTCTGGCTACCTTCAAGGTCAGGCCATCTTGACTC
>JAUIKP010000087.1 GCA_030430725.1 Nitrospiria bacterium | reverse complement strand
ATGCCGATCAGGAGCGATCACACTACCCGTGGGTGGCCCAACTATCCGAACAGAGGCCATAAGAGGCCCATGGGCATTCAGAATAGTGACCCTCACTTCCTCCTTCAAGGACCCATTCTCTGTTTCCGGTGGAGAAATCAGGTGTCTTGGGGAAAGGCGTTTTGATTCGGGTTGAACCGGTCACGGACCGTGCTACCCTCAAAGCGTTTATTCGCCTTCCCTGGAAATTGTACCACGACGATCCCCATTGGATTCCGCCCTTATTAGTCGAAAGACTCCATACCTTTTCCCCGAAAAATCCCTATTTTCAGCATGCTCGTTGGCAATGTTGGCTTGCCTATCGCGGGCAGGAACCCGTTGGACGAATTTGCGCCCAGATTGACGACCTGCATCTCAGCAGGTATCAGGCCAAGACGGGGTTTTTTGGTTTGCTTGAAGCAGAGGAGGATGACCATGTCTTTCAGGCGCTGTTCCAGACGGCGGAAACCTGGCTTCAGATTCATGGGATGACAAAAGTTCGGGGCCCGTTTAATTTGTCCATTAATCAGGAATGTGGTTTGTTGGTCGATGGATTTGATTCACCGCCTATGATTATGATGGGCCATGCCAGACCTTACTACGCGCAATTGGTTGAACGAAATGCCTATGAAAAGGCCCAAGATCTTTTAGCCTATCGGATTGGAATACATTTTAGTTTTCCCCCTGGCGTGTCTCTGTTTCTCAAGAAAGCGAAGACCTCGATGCGCATTCGTCCGTTACGGCGGAAGCATTTGAAAGAGGATTTGGCAATTATCAAGGATATTTTTGAAGAGGCCTGGTCAGACAATTGGGGGTTTCTTCCATTTACCGATGCAGAATTTGCCGAGATCGGTCAGCAGCTTAAGCTTTTGGTCGAAGATGATTTTGTGCAAATCGCTGAAATTGATGGAGAGCCTGCGGCGATGCTGGTTGCCTTTCCCAATATGCATGAGGTCATTCGAGATCTGAAGGGGCGGTTGCTCCCGTGGGGGTGGCTAAAAATCTTATGGCGGTTGAAAGTATCCTATCCCCAGTCGGCCCGGGTTGCTTTGATGGGGGTGCGTAAACGATTCCAATCCAGTCCCATGGGGGCGGCGATGGCCTATGGGTTGATTGAAGCTGTGAGGGAGGGTGGGCTTCGTAAACATATCCAGCAGATCGAAACCTCCTGGATTTTGGAACAGAATAAACGCATGCGTCACATTTTAGAATCCCTCGGAGCCGAACCATACAAGACGTATAGAATTTATGAAAAACATCTCCAATGATTGCAGATATCTGTTTCGTAAGGGCATATGGGTCTTGACCATCAATCTTTCACGGCTCTGATATTAGCTGGTGCCCGAACCGGTCGGGATCCAGTTGCCCAGATGGCAGGAGTATCCAATAAGGTCCTGGCGCAGGTTGGCGGAGAACCGATGATCTCCCGTGTATTAGACACCTTAGCCCAATCGGATGCGGTGGGGAAAAGAATTGTATGCGGGCCTTCCTGGGAAACGGTCAAAAATAATTCATTTTTAGGGGATGTGATCGCCTCAGGAGCCGTCCAGTGGGTGGAGCCTGGTCAGGGGCCGAGTCTCAGCGTTGCGAGGTTTCTAGACGAACATCCTCTGGAATTCCCTGTCCTGGTCACGACGGCGGACCATGCTCTGTTAACACCCGAGATGGTTAATTATTTTCTGCGTGAAGCTCAGGAAAAGCAGATGGATGTGGCGGTAGCCCTGGTGCCGTATTCCTTGGTTGTGGCGTCCTATCCACAATCAAAACGAACGGTCACTCGACTGACCGGCGGAGGGTTCTGTGGATGTAATTTATTTGTACTCTGTACGCCAAAAGCTAAGCGAATGGTGGAATTTTGGAGCCGGATAGAACGTGAGCGCAAGCATCCCCTTCGTTTGATTCGAACGCTTGGGGGGCTGGCCCTGGTCCGCTATGTGCTTGGTTGGTTATCCCTTGCAGAAGCCCTGAGTCTGCTGGGCCGAAAGCTCGATCTTCATGTGCAAGAAGTGTTGCTTCCGTTTCCTGAAGCGGCCATCGATGTGGATACTCCTGAAGACCTTGCTTTAGCGGAAAAAATCTTGGCGAAACGAGAAGAAGCCTCCTAGGAGGGAATGACTGTATCTTTCTTCTGCAGGTGATGGCGGAACAGAATTTCGCACCAATCAGCTAGGGCGAAAAATGAATAGAAGAGTCGTTCGCGATTGCTAATTTTTGAACAAACGCTCAGCTTGTTCTAAATCAGAAGGATTGTCGATTTCAGCCCACTTCAACCCTTTGATGCAAAAGGTCGACACATGACCCTGTTGGGCTAATTCATCAATGAGTGATAGGTACCATTGCTTGAGCGCCTCCGGTTTGCGAATTCGTTGGTCTAATGTTGAAAGGAAAATTTTAGGTCCATTGCCCTGAAATCGAACCATGCCGATGGACTCGCCGTTCACGTGCTCGATGGGCAGGGTTTTGCCAATTCGATCCAATTGTGTGCCACGGACGATGATTTTCATGTCGTCAGCATCGTAGTGAATTTTCTCATCGGTCACTAGGGTGATGGGAGTTGAGGGAGCTTGCAGCAGACCATCAAGAACGGCTGGTTCAAAAAGGGTATCCCCATTTACTAATAGAAAATCCTGGCTCATTTCGTTCCGAGCCGCCCAACAGCTCATCAAATTATCGGCCATCGCAAAAAATGGATTATAGATGGTGCGGACAGAGCCAGAAGCAATGTCGTCGGTCAGAAGAGCTTCAACCTTTTCCGCCCCGAACCCGACCACAATGTGAATGGAATCGATTCCTGCGCGAAGGAGTGCTTGAACTTGCCATTTCACAATGGGTTGTCCATTGACAGGAACGGTACATTTAGGTTTATCGGCCGTATGCGGGAGTAACCGTTTTCCCTGTCCAGCACTTAAGATTATGGCTTTCATCGTTGCAAGTCTCCTCATATGAGATTTTCTAAATGTACCGTTGGGCTGATGGTCGTTGAATGTTAGTCAAATATTTAATTCGTGAGGTACTGAAGCCATCAGTTGTCGTCTGTGGACTGTTGGTGGCGTTGTTTGCAGGATATAGTTGGATCACATTTTTAGCCAAAGCGGTCAATGCCCTGTTGCCGGCAAATATGATTCTCGCATTAATTGCGTTTAAAGTGGGAATCGCGCTTGAAGTCCTCATTCCCATTTCGTTGTATTTCGGCGTTATTTTAGGGTTTGGCCGATTATATACCGACTCTGAAATGAAAGCCTTTATGGCGTGTGGTGTGAATCCATATCGGATCCTCCTCACGGTTTTTTCCCTTTCCTGTCTGGTGGCTGTCCTTGTCAGCATCTTTTCTTTGTATCTGCGTCCATTGGCCTATGAAGAAATCTATCGATTAAAAGATGAAGGAGAGGCTGGATTTCGTCTGAGCAACTTGGATGCCGGGCATTTTTATGAACGACGTAATGGATCCCTGGTGTTTTTTGCAGAGGAGATTGATGAACGTCACCAAAAATTAAGTGAGGTGTTTGTTCAAAGTGAACACGGAGATACGTTGCAAGTCTTTTCAGCAAAGACAGCTCAAGAACAGCTTGATCCCCAAAGTGGTATCTCGATTCCTGTTCTCTTTGATGGATTCGAATATAAACTGACAAGGGAGGGGGAGATCAAGCACATTTCTAGTTTTTCACAGATGGCGATTTATCCTCAGGAGCTTGTCGCGGAGTATAGACGCAAAGCCGCATCCACCCAAACATTATTACAGTCTGATTCTCGCAAGGATATCACAGAACTGCAATGGAGGTTTTTAGCCCCTTTTTCGGCTATTCTCATGGGGCTGCTGGGAGTGCCATTGAGTCGCGCTTCACCGAGGCAGGGCAAATACGCCAAAATTTTCACAGCGACGGTAATTTTTTCAGTCTATTATTTTACGGGGCTGATGGTGAGAAATCTTGTTGAACACGGCATTCTCCCCATTATTCCGGGTCTTTGGTGGATTGTTCTTGTGTTAGGAGCCTTATTGGCATATTGGTTGGCGCCCTCGAGATTTGCCCGAGGCCTGTCCTAAGACATCCTCGTTCGCACTCTCTCAATATCTTCAGAATTTCAATAGACGGTAAGTAAATAGTGTATCCGGCGGTTTCACAATAATGGTATGAAAATTCTCAATCGGTATCTGGCGGTCAGTTTACTGAAAGGGTATTTCCCTGTGCTGGCAATATTTTTGGCGGTTTTCAGTCTGATCGTATTTGTTGAAGAGCTGGATGACGTGGGTAAGGGTCGCTATACCTTTTGGAGTGCAGGTGAGTTTTTGTTGCTGACCTTGCCAACCCGGTTGGTGTTTCTCGCACCGTTTGTGGCGTTGTTAGGGAGTATTATGGCCTTAGGTAGTCTTGCCAATGGCCGGGAACTCATCGCCATCCAGGCCGCTGGAGTTTCTCCCTATCAAATAGCCGGGTCAGTGATGAAGGTTGGGGCATGTTTTATTTTTTTCGTGGGCTTTCTTGAAGAAGTTGTTAATCCCCCACTGGATCAGGAGGCCTATTTTAAGCGATCAATGGCATTGTCCGATTCCGGGGCATATAAGGGAAAGCAGGGCTTTTGGTTTCGCGAGGGAAGACGCTTTATTAGAATTCATCAGATTCGCTACGGAGAGAGTCCCCAAGGCCTTGATATTTTTGAATTTAATGATGCCGGACAATTGGATTTCTATATGCATGCGCAGGAGGCAGAAATTGTAAATTCTCAGACGTGGATTCTGAAAAATATTAAAAAGCAGGTCATTCACGGATATAGTATTTCGCAGGAGCGGTTGGAGAGTCTGGAATGGGACTCTCCGCTTAAACAGCATGAAGTCCGGTTGCTGACTCTTCCTTCTTCCACATTGGCCCCTTCCGAACTCTACCAATACATGGACATCTTAAAACGAAAAAAACAAAATTTCCTGAGATATGAGTTAAGCTTTTGGGATAAAATTTTTATGCCATTGAATACCGGCCTCATGATCTTAGTGGCCGTCCCGTTTGTTTTCGGTCCCTTGCGAATGTCTGCAACAGGGAAGAGGGTATTTATTGGATCCCTGGTCGGTCTGGGATATTATTTGATGACCGAAATTTCTAAATATGTTGGAATTCTGTTCGGAGCCTCTCCTTTATTCACCACGGCCGCGCCTTTCCTTCTGTTATCTCTGGTCACGTTTGTGTTGTGGCGCCGTTATCTCAATTAAAAAACAGTGGAAAGTGGGCATGGAGATCATGCATGATCAACGGCCATTTCATTCTCTGGGAGTATCTGGTACTCGTCGATGGCGCATGGAGGATGTATGAGTATCCCTTTGATGAGGGATACGCCATATTTGATACCCATTCAGCCATATGCCCCAGGGATTTGTTGGGAAGAAATCCGATTGTCATCATAGATTAGACCGAATTACGGCCGCAGTTAGATTTTTCCCCATCAAAAATGATAGGAAAGTCGGTCGATTCCATTATTCTTTAATGTGTAAGGAAAAAAAGGCGTGGAAGTGCAATGACGGTGTCCGCATATATTGTTAATGATCCTCAAATCCGTTTGTGGAATTTGACCTCCCGTATCCGATATCAACGAATGTTAAGTCGACTGGGGGTTGATAATTTTCTCAATAATCTCAGCGAACTTCCATCTAATCATTCGCTTCTGATTATTAGAGGAGATTATTTATTTGATGCGCGAATATTCTCCTTTCTTTTGAAGCAAACCAATGTTGTTCTGGAAGTTGAGGGTCAAGCCGGTTTACGCCCGGTGGTGGCTCATGTGGATGCCTCTTTGGCTTCCGAAACGTGTGAGGGAATACAACAAGAACACACACGAGATGTTGCAAACCTGCAAACTGTGACATTGCAGGATCTTTCAACTTCCTTTTCAAACGAATTGCGAAAGACCGATCATCCGTATGTGTTCCCCATTCGCGAAAATAACCGGGTGGCTTTGGAAGAACATTTATTTACGGGATCATATAAAGGCGTCACTGATCTGGTGACGAAGTTTCTTTGGCCTGTTCCGGCCAAATGGGCCACCCGGCTTTGTGCGCTTCGGGGGATTTCGCCTAATCAGGTGACCTCGCTGAGCCTAGTACTTGTTATTGCAGCGGGAGTGTTGTTCACTTTCGGGCAGTTTTTCTGGGGACTTGTTCTGGGCTGGATGATGACGTTCCTCGATACGGTGGACGGAAAATTAGCTCGAGTAACGGTGACCTCCAGTAAATGGGGGAATATTTTTGATCATGGCATTGATTTAATTCACCCCCCTCTTTGGTATTTAGCCTGGGGAATGGGTCTCACCGCATTTTCCCCTTTTCTCTCTTGGTTGACGGTGGAAACCACTATTGGAATCATCTTGATTGGATATGTGTTGGGACGTATGGTTGAAGGAATTTTTCAATGGTGGCTGGGGGGATTTGTCATCTTTTGTTGGAAGCCGGTGGATTCCTATTTCAGGCTTGTCACGGCCCGGCGTAATCCCAATCTCATTCTCTTAACGGCCAGTCTTCTTTTTGGACGTCCCGATTTGGGCTTGGAGGCTGTGGCCATTTGGACGGTGGGCTCAACGCTGATTCTTCTCGCGAGGCTTCTTATGGCGGGTTGGGGGAAAACGAGGATGGGCGGTCTCACTTCCTGGTTGGCTGAGATTGATCCCGTAAATCGAAATTCCCTGGCAGTGAGAATGTTTACCAATCCTCCGGTCACCATCAAATGATCTTTCATGTGGGTCTTACATATCTTTACGTCTTGCCCGTATTCCCCACTGTACACGATGCCTATTCCATCTTTGCCGTCGCTTGAGGTCGGTAGGACTGGTCTACGATGCATGTGGGGATCCTTCATAATTCGTTGAGTGGTCGTAATAGGCGGAAGCCAGGCCTTTTTCAAGAAATTTACACAAAATATCCAAAAGTGGAGCGGGCTGAGGTCAATACGCCTGGGGATATCCTCGACGCTCTGAAGACCTTTGCCCACCGTCAGGTGAATTGTGTGGTTGTCAATGGAGGGGATGGGACAATTCAAGCCACCCTGGGGGCGTTGTTTCATCATCGTCCTTTTGCGGTCATGCCCCGGTTGGCTGTGTTGCCTGCAGGGACGGCCAATCTGATTGCGGGGGATGTGGGTTTGGGGAAATTTGAGTCAGGCACGCTTGACCGATTGTTGGGTCAATCCGAATCCATGACTTCCAGGTTATCGTTTGAAACACGACCGGTCCTTCGTATTCGATTTCCAGAAAACCGCGAGCCCCTGCATGGAATGTTTTTCGGGGCCGGAGCGATTTATCATGGGACTCAACTAGGCCTCGAAACCAAACAGTCGATAGGCCGGTTAGGGGAATGGGGGGCAGGGCTGATTCTGTTGAAATTTTTATTGGCGTTGGCTACCGGGTCCCGAAAAGGATTGAATCCGATCACGGTGCGTGTGGCAACTGGTGAATCAGCACCACTCCAGCATGAGTATTTAGTCTTGCTGGTCACCACCTTGCATCGATTATTTTTAGGGATGAAGCCGTTTTGGGGCACGCAATCCCGGCCTTTACACTACACGAGCCTTCGAGTGCCGTATCGCTATTTATGGCGTGTTTTACCCACATTGTTTCGTGGAGCGACGCATTCGTTAGCCACCACAGAGCATGGTTATGTCAGTGAAAACCTCTTAGAGCTTCGTTTAGTGTTTAACAGCGGATTTGTGCTGGATGGTGAAGTCTACGCGTCTTCCATGCCTGAAGAGCCTCTAACCCTGGATTCTCCAGGCGAGCTGTCATTTGTGCGGTTGAAGATTGAATAACGGTGATGGACGGTTCCCCAACAGTCCTCGAAATTGTTAGCCAGTCGAGCGCTCAATCCATTCCTGCGTCCATTCAAGCAGCGGGAAATTTCCTGGCTCAAAAATACGGGAAGGCCGTTCAAGCTATCTTATTGTATGGCTCGTGCTTGCGGGCGGGAACGGATCAAGACGGATTAGTGGATTGTTATGTCATTGTAGATCAGTATGCCTCGGTCTACCCGTTTACTTGGTTAGCCCTCCTTAATCGGTGGCTTCCACCTAATGTGTTCTATGGAGAAGTGAACCTGGAAGGGCGAATGGTTCGTATGAAGTATGCCGTGCTTTCGTTGGGGGATTTTGAGCGGAGTGTGACTCCAAAGTGGTTTCATTCATACTTTTGGGGACGCTTCGCGCAGCCGACAGCCGTGATGGCCTGTTCGAGTCAAGCGATGCGTCGACGGATTATCGTAGGGTTGGGCAGAGCGGTCTTGACTTTTTTAGAAAATGTCCTTCCGCAGTTGCCACAGAAATTTTCAGCCAAAGATGCATGGAGTATTGGCTTAGCCCTCAGTTATAGCGCTGAATTACGTGCTGAATCAAAAGGGCGAATCGCAACATTGTGGGACAGTAACCAGGCGTATTATGAACAAGTCGCTCATGCGACGTTTTTAGCACATTTTCCAAAGATCAAGGTCATTCAGCGGGAGGACATAATCATCTATGAGATGGAATCTTCCAGGTGGGACCACACCATGAATCGAATCGCCTGGACTGTTCGAAAAGTGCAGGGGAAGGTGTTATCAATTTTGCGGCTTATGAAGGCCGCCTTTACGTTCCAAGGGGGGGCAGATTATCTCATTTGGAAAATCGAGCGGCATTCCGGAGTGAAAATTGAATTGACTCCAGCTCAGCGGCGGCATCCCATATGGGCCGGACTCACGACATTCTGGCGTCTTTATCGCAAAGGGGCCTTTCGATAGAAACCGGGTCTCGGCCCGGCAACGTCAAAAATCCCTTGGACATAATAGTGTGGAACACAAGGGTGTGAGGCTTCCACCGTTCAAGGGGTCACACGGATTGAGAGATAGGATGGACTCCCGATAAAAACAGTCGAGAATGACCTGGTGGGAAAATAGAGTCAGGTCAAAGGAGCAATGCCCTTATTCTTATGCTTTCGGAAATGCAACTACGAATAGTTTTTAGAGGGTCTTATTGATCGCGGTTGACCATGTAGCAGGCAGTGATGGAAAGGGACCGTTTGGCCATGCAGGCGGGGAACGGCTCAAGGTCCAGGGCCGCGGCTTCAACGTATTCCCGAGCTCTGGCAGTGGAGTAGGCCAGAGAACCTTGTTTCTGCATTAATTGGATGATTCTCGCGACGTCCTCATCCTCTATGGCATGTGCCAAGATCTTTTCGGTGATCCATTGGTTGTCTTGAGGAGAACACGTCTGGAGCAGGTGCAGAAGGGGAATGGTAATCATGCCCTGGCGAATATCCTGACCAAGGGCTTTGCCGAGCTTTGCATGGTCGGCGGAATAATCCAAGCGATCGTCCGCCAATTGGAATGCCATTCCCAGATGATAGCCAAACCGATACAGCGCGGTTTGTTCTTCTATCGATGCCCCACCCACGATCGCCCCGACCTTACAGGAGGCGGCGACCAAGGCAGCCGTTTTATATTCAACAATTTTGAGATAGGCGGCCTCCGACAGGTGCGGTTGACTGTTGGCGCAGAGTTGAAGGACCTCCCCCTCTGCCATCTTTCGGCACGCATCCGCTAAGGCTTCGTTGATGCCATGGTTGTGAAAGGTGGCAATCAGGGCCATGGCCTGGGAATATAAATAATCACCTACCAGAATACTGGCTTGGTTG
>JAUIKP010000086.1 GCA_030430725.1 Nitrospiria bacterium | reverse complement strand
CCACCCAGCTTAAAATTGTTGCCAGAATTCTCGCGGGTTCGGGCAGGGATTCGGGAAGCAGCACAAACATTAACCCGGCAATGAGCGGGGCGGCAAAGAGGCCAAATTGATGCGCCGGAATAGCGGTATGGGGACCTGGACCGGATTGGCTCATGCAACTCTTGGAATGGACGCGCTCGGACTTAGGAAATCCGGTTGGGCCTGAGATCGCAACCGCATATCCTGTTTTCCTATTTGCCGAAGTGGCTTGTTGGGTAACCTCTCTAGGATTTGGCGTATACAGCAGGTATCATACAGAAAAAGGGATATGTGAGATAGAGACCCCAGGAAAGGATTCAACGATTTATCCTTATGCAATCAAAAATTCATACCTTGGATAGTCTCTTAGAACGAATTACCCTTCATCAGCAGGCGGGGGAATCCATTGTCTTTACCAATGGATGTTTTGATTTGCTGCATATCGGACATACGAGATATCTGGCAGAAGCCAAACAGTTGGGAGATCGATTAGTGGTCGGAGTCAATAGCGATCGTTCAGTCCGTCAACTGGATAAGGGCAGGAATCGACCTATTCAAACCGATACACAACGGGCGGAGATCATCGCTGCATTAGGTTGCGTTGATTATGTCATACTTTTTGACGAACCGGATCCTTTGAATCTCATTAAGGCTATCCAGCCCAATGTCCTTGTAAAAGGAGGAGATTGGACCTCCGAGCGAATTATCGGAAAAGATTTTGTTGAGGAACGGGGAGGATTTGTGCGAACGATTCCACTTGTCTCCAATGTTTCAACCACAACGATTATTGAACGAATTCTCACCACGCATGGAATAAGCCCATCCTGCTAGTCCGCACGTCGAGAACCTTGTTCGTGGTGTATTTCAGATTATGAACGTCCCTTCCGTCTTCCATCATTTTGCACACCAGCTGCGCACGGTCGTTCCAGCGATCCCGGAACAGACGCCCCCGCCCTGTCTGCTTAGTACGCAACAGGCCTGCCTCGCCCTGGCCCTGACCTTGTTCACCCTTCCGGAGAAAAAGACCGCCGGCACTGACAGTCAAACACACCTCATCATCACCCCCACACCAGAACAAGCCGAAGAATTGTATGGAGACTTGGAATTTTTCTTCTCGTTCATCAGGCGGGATCACGAGACATTGGCCTTGTTCCCTCCATGGGCCACCATTCCCTATAACCCGGCACTGCCGGCCCACAGCGTCATTTGTCAGCGCGTTCGGTCTCTCCACCGGTTGTCTCGTGGTGAAAGCACCGTCATTGTGAGCTCACTTCCGGCCATCCTGCATAAACTGCTTCCGCCGGAGGTCTTCACTCAAGCATGTTTTTCACTCAAGGTAGGCGAGACGTGCGAGCGTGAGGTGCTTCTTCGATCATTGATCCGGTTAGGGTATGAACGAGGGTCGTTGGCCGAAATCCCAGGTGAGTTCAGCGTGCGTGGCGGTATTGTGGATATTTTCTCCACGGCTCAAGACCATCCCGTTCGTGTTGAATTTCTTGGGGATACGGTCGAATCCATCCGGACCTTTGATCCCTCAACTCAAGAATCCATCACCCATCTCAAGGAAACCTGGGTCCTGCCCACTCGGGAATTTATACCTCCCGATTCCGGTCAACCGGATAGCGCTATCGAACACATTCCGGCAAGCATTGAATGGGATCTTCCCCGGTATTACCCCAAACTTGTCACACTGTTTGAGTACATTCATACCCCAATCACCGTCTCCTTCTACCGCCCGGTTGATCTGGATGCTGGGGCGGCGCAATTTTGGAATGCGTTGTTGGAAACGTGGGAACACCTCCAGCCTGGTCAGGGGGGCGCCTCCGCCCATGCTGACCCCGATCAACTCTATGAAATGTGGGACACCATTAAAACCTATACCAGCATGTGCCCAACGATATGGTGGGATAGCGTGGCTCCTGATATCAGCGCCATGCCCTGTGTGCCTGTTTCCTTACAGGCTCAGTCTCCCAGCAGTGTCGGGGTAGGCATTCGCGGGCTTCCCTTTAAGGAAACACTTTCCAAACTGGACCAATTACGGGCGGACTCCGAGATCTTTTTTGTCGCCCGCAGTCCGGGACAGGTGGAACGCCTGTTGTCCCTCTTGCATGACCACGGTTTCCCCGCCAACAAGTGGCAACACCCTTTCCCACAACCAGCCATGGATGCCCGCGCACCATTTTACTGTCTTGAAGGAGACCTCTCGGCAGGATTTCTTTCATCGGACGGCCACATCGCGTTCGTCACCGAGGAAGAATTATTTGGGAAGGGTATCCGGCATCGTCCGCACACAAAATCCCCCACGGCCAAATTTTTCTCGTCGCTGGAGGATCTAAAAGAAGGCGACCTCGTCGTCCACCTTCAACATGGAATTGGGCGGTATCTTGGCTTGCGACGGTTGGAGGTGCAGGGCTTTACCAGTGATTATTTGCTCTTGCAATTCGGTGGAACCGATACTCTGTATGTCCCGCTGGACCGCCTGAACCACATCCACCGCTATCGGGGAGCGGAACAACGGTCCCCGCGACTGGACCGACTTGGCGGCACGGCTTGGGGCAAAACCAAGGCAAAAATCAAAAAGGGTATCGAGGATATGACCGAGGAGCTCGTTGAACTCTATGCCAACCGGGAAGTCGCCAGACGGAGCGCATACCAGGAGGACACGCTCTTGGTCCATGAATTTGAAGCGGGCTTTGAATATGAAGAAACACCTGACCAACTTCGAGCCATTGAAGAAATAGGACGAGATATGGAATCCCCGAAACCCATGGACCGTCTGGTCTGTGGAGATGTGGGGTACGGCAAAACGGAGGTCGCCATGCGTGCCGCCTTTAAGGCAATCCAGGCCAACAGGCAGGTGGCCGTCCTGGTTCCCACGACCTTGCTGGCTCAACAACATTTTGAAAATTTTTCAATACGGTTTGCCCCATTCCCGGTCAAAATTGGTATTTTGTCACGCTTTCAATCAGCCAACGAGATTAAAGCTACACTGAAAGACTTGGCTGGCGGCGTGATCGACATTGTGATCGGGACGCACCGGGTCGTGCAGAAAGATGTCCTCTTTAAACAATTGGGCTTGGTGATTATCGATGAAGAACAATCGTTTGGTGTCCGCCATAAAGAACGGCTGAAGCAACTCCGGACCCAAGTCGATGTACTCACGCTGTCCGCGACCCCTATCCCCCGAACCCTGCAGATGGCCTTTTCAGGAGTAAGAGACCTCTCCGTCATTGAGACCCCGCCTCCGGGTCGTTTGGCGGTGGAAACCCAGGTCCTCAGATTTGATGCGACAGTGGTACGAGAGGCCATTGTCCGGGAACTCGCTCGTGGAGGGCAGGTGTACTACGTGCATAATCGAGTGGAAACCATGGAGCAAACCGGTGCCTGGCTACAAGATCTGGTTCCGGAAGCACGGATATTGATGGCCCATGGCCAAATGAACGAACAATTATTGGAACGAGTGATGCTTCGATTTTTTCACCAGGAAGCCGATGTGCTGCTGGCCTCGGCCATCATCCAATCAGGGTTGGATATTCCAAGTGCGAACACTATTCTGATTGATCGGGCGGATTTATTCGGACTATCTCAGCTGTATCAACTTCGCGGACGGGTGGGGCGAAGCGGACAACAAGCCTTTGCCTACCTCTTCATTCCGAACGAGGAAACCCTGAGCACCGACGCACAAAAACGCATGAACGCCATTCAAGAATTTGCGGAACTTGGCTCCGGGTTTCGGATCGCAGCCGCTGACCTTGAAATCCGGGGAGCGGGAAATTTACTTGGAAAACAACAGTCCGGCAATATCGCCGCTGTCGGATTAGACCTATACTTACAAATGGTGGAGCAGGCTGTTCAGCAGCTAAAAGGGCAGGAAGTGGAAGAAGAATGGGAACCCACTCTTCAACTTGATGTTTCGGCATTCATTCCCGAGGAATATGTGGAAGATCCCTCCCAGCGCCTGGGACTCTACAAACGGTTATCCGGGAGTGATCGGTTAGGGGATTTGGCCTTATTATATGGGGAGACGCTTGACCGGTTTGGATCGCCTCCTGCCGCCATGGAGCGACTATTTGAAGTCATGCAAATCAAAGTACTGGCCAAGGCCCTACAACTCGAGTATGTCGAAGTCCGGAGCGGACTGATGAGCCTGCGCTTTCATGAACGGGCCAAGCTTCCGGAACAGGGGATCCGTGCTTTGATCGACAAATGGAAAGATCGTCTGGACTGCCTATCTCCTCGTGCCTATCGTTTGACCCTACCCGAGCAAGACTGGGCATCTATGTATCCCAGGGCTAATACGGTCTTACAAGAACTCTATCAGTCGATTGCCAAAGAGGAAGTGAGAACCTAACGTGAAGGGCATGCGTGTATGCCTGAAAGCCTGGCCTTTACAGACGCTCCCTCTCTGGGTGGTGATAAGCCTTTTCTTCTTTCCTGCGGTTAGCTTGAGTTTCACCGACCGGATTATTGCGGTGGTGAATAAAGAGGTGATCACGTGGTCGGACCTTGAAAAAGAATTACGCGACGAGTATAAGCGCCTGACCGCCAAATATCACGGAGAGGAACTGAACCGGCGGTATTACGAAAAACAACGAGAAGTTCTGAACCACTTGATTGACGATCACCTCATGATTCAGGAAGCTCAAGCCAAGGGGCTCTCGGTTACTCAGGACGAGATCGATGAAGCCTTACGGCGAACTCCGCTGCCACCCACTCAGACCGAAAAAGAATTCGGGCATCAATTGCTCCTCAAGAAACTCTTTGACTTCGAGATTCGCCGGAACATTGTCATAGAGGAAGAAGAAATCCGACGGTATTATGAGGACAACTCCAGGCTCTTTCTCTCACCTCCCCGGTATCGACTCCAGCAAATTTTATTAGCCGGGCAGGAAGGCTTTGAACGGGAGAAAGCCAAAAACAAGGCCACCACCATGTATTCGGCATGGACACCGAATACAACGCTCGGAGATTTCGCCACCAGGTATTTCGAGCAGATTCATGAATTAGGCTGGGTGCAGGAAAACGAATTATTGACCCCTCTGAGGCAGGTGGTCAAGGAACTGAAACCGGGGCAGATCTCTGCCCCTATTGAAACCCTCTTGGGATTTCATCTCATCATGTTAGAGGACATTCAACAACCCCAACCCCTTCCGTTTGAAGCCGTGGAACGGGATATCCGCGGGATGCTGACCAAGCAACGATCCGAGGAAGCGTATCGGAGTTGGCTTGCCGATATCAAACAAAAAGCCTTCATCGATGTGAAGCTTAAATAGAAGAATTCCTTTCACCGCTAATGGTTCAAGACCTTCTCCATCACGAATTCTTCTCAGACTCCACCCTATACCTGGTCTAAACGCCGATAGGTTTTTTGGGCCAAATTGTAAATCTCAATAAAACCTGCAGACGCATTCTGGTTGAAACTCGCATCCTTATTAAAAGTAGCCAAATTGGCATCGAATAAGGAATAGGGGGATGTCATCGCGACCACATCAGCTTTTCCTTTAAACAGCTTTACTTTCACCGTTCCCTTCACGCGCTGGTTGGCGGAATCTTGGAAAGCATGGATGGCATCCATTGACGGATCAAACCATTTGGCGCCATAACAGGTGTACGCCCACTTTTCATCAATGATTTTTTTCAGTTCGTTTAAGTCACGAGTATTGACGAGTTTTTCCAGATTAAAATGTGCTTTGATCAGAATTTCCGCTCCCGGAGCTTCATACACACCACGAACTTTCAATCCGACGACGCGGTCCTCCGTCAAATGCACAATGCCAACCCCATGCCTTGCCCCTATCGCATTGGCGCGTTCAATGACCTGGCAAAGGGGCAGATCCTCACCATTAATTGAACAAGGAATTCCTTTGTTGAATCCGACTTCGACAATTTCCGGATCATCCGGTGCCTGATCCGGGGGAACGCATACCTGCAGAAACTTTCGTAAATCAGGAATGCGGGCCGGGTCCTCAATGTCTCCTCCCTCATTGGTGGAGCCCCACATATTGTCATCATGGGAATATAGATACTCTTTATTTTGTTTAATGGGGATATCGTGTTGTTTGGCATACTCAATCTGTTCATCCCGGCCCATACTCCATTCACGAACGGGCGCGATCACTTTCATAGTGGCATCCAAAGTCGTGATGTAATTTTCAAACCGAACCTGATCATTCCCCTTTCCAGTGGAGCCGTGAGCAATAACCTTGATTCCCCGTTCTTTGGCCACACGAACGGCAATTTCCGAAAGCGTCACTCGGGCAAGGGGAGTCGAGAGTGGATATCCCCCCTGATAATCGGCATTAGCTTTTATTGCCCGGGACAGCAGCTTTTCAGCAAATTCCTCCCTGGCGTCAATGACCACCGCCTCCTCGGCACCCAGCTTGATCGCCTTGGCTTTTACGGTTTCAAGATCCTCATGTAATTGGCCCACATCGACCGTAAGCGCCACAATGGAACAGGCATACGATTCCTGAATCCATTTGAGCATAATGGAGGTATCCAATCCTCCCGAGTAAAGTAAAACACACTTATCAAACGTTCCCTTTTTGGCTTCGTGAGAGGCAATTTTCTGATACGTGAATCCTGAATCCATGCTGTGTTCACCTAAAATGAGGTTGAGTACATTTATTGAGCCCTCACCGATCGTTCAACCGCCAGGGCTCACTTTTGAATTGAATAATAACCCAAGAAGATCAAGGAATTCGATGTTAGTGGGCGATATATCGATCAACAACGGCGGCACCCACGGCATCTCCCCAGACATTGACTGCAGTCCGGAACCGATCAATCAACCAGTCAATGGCCAGGAGGAGTCCAAGCCCCTCGAGTGGAAGCCCGACTGCCTGAAAGACCACAACCATCGTCACGAGCCCGGCTTCAGGGATCCCTGCCGCGCCAATGGCAGACACGGTCGCCACTACAAACAGGACAATAAGCGCACCTCCACTTAATTCAATTCCCCAGGCCTGAGCGATAAACACCGCGGCGATCGCTTCATATAGCGCCGATCCATCCATATTGACCGTCGCACCGACTGGAAGGACAAATCGGCTTGAACGACTGCTCACCCCGGCACTTTCGACCCCCTCCATGGTCAGTGGCAGGGTCGCAGAGGAACTCGCCGTGGCAAACGCGCTGGTGAGGGCCGCGCCAAGGGCGCGCATATAGGCCAAGGGATGTCGTTGACCAGCCATATGCAAAATAAGCCCAAGAACAATTCCTGCATGAATCGCCAGTCCCAGAAGAACGGTACCCGTGAATAATCCTAAACCCACTAACAGCGCGACAATGCCGTCAAGTCCACCAGCACTGGCTAAACGCCCTGCCACCAAGCCAAATACGCCAATAGGACCGATCCACATCACAAGGTGAATCAACTTCATGATCGCCCCAAATACACCTTCAAAAAACCTGAGCACCAATGTACCATTTTCCCCGACCGTCGTCAGAGCCGCCCCGAATGCCAAAGAAAAGATGACCAATGGCAGCAAATCAGCTTGTGCAGCGGACGCAAATAAATTCGTGGAGAAAAATCCCTTGATGAGATCCAGCCATCCAATGTTCACCGCCGCCTCAACTCCGGTAGGGGTCACCGCTGCGGCACTATCGGCTCCCACTCCAGGTTTAATGGTACTGACCAGGATCAACCCCAGCACAATAGCCATGCCTGAGGTGATCAAATAGTACGTAACGGTCGCTCCTCCCAATTTACCCAGTTGGCGAATATCTCCCAGGGATCCAACCCCATGGATAATCGAAGCTACAATCAAGGGCACTACCAGCATCCGCAACATCCGGAGCCAGAGTTCACCCAGGACTTCCACGTGGCGAGCGGCTTCCGGAGCCAGGGCACCAAGCACCCCACCGGCGACCGCACCGGTCACCATGAGCCATACAAGAGGACCATGGCCATTTCCACGAGCTACAGGAAGGAGTTGTTTGGTAATGGGACGAACCTGAATCTAGGAAGAGATAAAAGTTACTTGGCCTTTTTTGCTATTTTGGATTCCGCCACTCGGGCACCCGGAGTGTTGACAGTGGTCTGCCTCACAAGGTCATCGAAATGATCGAGGGAAATAATGGGCTCAAGCTTATGATGCAAGAAAATCAGAGCCCTGGAGGGCTCCACACCAATCTGCCAAATAAGATCCTGGTCCGGTTTAATTTCTTGCAAATAGGCAATGGCGGCGGCATTGATAAACGTCTTGCGCTCCCCGGTGAGTGTCGATTGCCTGACTGACTTGTAAAAAAGACATACTCCCCCACCCCTTCCAAAATTCAAAGACCCATGAAATTATAACCAGGTGAAGGCCTGTCCCCATCCTTCCTTCGCATGTGCGGTTACCTCGGCGATGATTTCGGCCGGAACGGCCTTGGGGTCCCCTACTTCCATCTGATTATAGTGAAACGCATAGATATGAGCGGCAAAGTGCTCGAAGGGTAATGACGATTCTCCTGGAATTTCCCAGTGACCGACCACAGACGGCTCAACCCCTCTCCCCCAATTTTGACGGCCCTCGTTGTTGGGATTGAAAAAATAGACACGAACCTTGCCTTCTTCATCCTCGGCCACACGTTGGATGGAGACGGCGTGATATCCTAAAAAAACCCCGTGAACATTAGTAATGAGGAGTCCGACAGGGTTGGGGTATACCAAATCATGACCCCCGTCATACAACGGATGATGGGTGGCATAAAATAACCGTAAAAAATCTTCGTACCCGGAAACGGTCTGATTAACCATCGTAATGGAAGCCAGGCTGGTCGCTACCCATCGACCGTACAAAGCCGGGTTCACCCATTTGTGTGGGTCCTCACCCCGTAAAGCCGCACGCCTCATCTTTTCATCGTAAATCCGGTCGAGATGGGGCACGAGAATGCGTGAAACAGGATCCAGCTTCAAATCAAATTTTCCTTCCGCGACTCCTCCCCCGATGTCTTTGGAGAAGATCGGCGCTCCCTCAAACATAAACTCAACCGTGTCATCCCGAGCCGCGCTGGTCAGTAATTGGAGCAAATATCCAGGATCATGGAGACTCCAAAGACTCAGAGCCCGAGCACCTTGGCATGTGGGGTTGTTACCCTGGCCCACTCCCAACGGCTGCCCTAATATGGCGATGGCCCCACCCACAATGGCCGCATTAGCCGTTATCCCACTCCCTCGAGGCAGATGTTTCTTGGTCACTTGTTGGGCAGTAGAACATAATTCAAGATTAAGCAATTTGGTCAGACCATCAGCGACCTCCGGTCGTGCCAGCAGCATCCGTTCCAACATCTGTTGAAATCCATAAATGATCCAACTGGTGGCGGGATGTATGGTCAGGCGCATCAACTCAAAGACCTTTTCCCGATATTGTTCCATATGGGCCTGGGCAACCTCGGTTAAATCCAAGGCAGTCGCCAGGATTCCCGTTTCCTCATGTTTGAGGGCATGCTGAAGGAACGCGACATGGTATTCGCTGGATAAGCCGGTCAGGGTCAATAATTTCCCAACGACCTTCGCCTCATTTTCGATCTCATGTGTGGTGGCTTTGGCCAAGAGTTTGAGATAGTTCGTGGGAGAGCCCGCTTTTTTGGCCAGTGGTGTGGGAGGACCCGTGGCCTTGAGGTACCGGTCGAGTCTTGCGGCCAACTTGGGATCAGGATCCCCCTTGATGTTTTCTGCCTGCTCGATCATTTTAAGGGTGAGGCTCACGTCTATGGGGCGCTGAGCCACTCGCG
>JAUIKP010000085.1 GCA_030430725.1 Nitrospiria bacterium | reverse complement strand
GAATTTCCTTTGTAGGGGGGTAAACGGACCGCGAACGTATTTAAGTTTCCCTAGGGTGAACCGAGAAGACCAATGAGATTAACAGGATATTGAGGAAAAATTTATGTCTCCACAGGAATGGTTGAACGTGCTCAAATCCGCCTATCTGCAAGAGTTTATTCGTCGTGGAGGATCGGCGGTTAAATTTGCGGTCGTGGAGGAGGCTCAGAACACGAAAGCTGTGAGCGTGGGGGTGGGGGAGCTATCACGGGAGCAAGGCTTTGTCACGATACACGCGGATTCCCATTGTACGAAGGTTCAACTCATTGATCTGTTGTTTAAGGAAATAGCCAGACAAATTGATTGGGATGCTTTGGCATTCGAGTATGTCAAAAAACTCTTTCGAGAGCATCAATGGAAGATCCCTGACCGGCGGGAGGAATGTTGCTGGTCTTTTCTGGCCTCTCTCAATAGTTGTGATGAAGCCACGATGCTCCGAGAACTGAACGCATGGTTGGAAGGGAGCTTGTTTCATGACTTTCACATGAGTCGGGAATTTCGACTGGCCATGATCCAGTTGTGTTTAGGGCAGTTGGAGTTACCTGATAGTCCCTCTAAAGAGTCGGGAGCCATTAAGGCCTGGCTTCGAGGCGAGTTGAAACAAATGGCGACTCTTAAAAAAATATTGATTTTTGAAAAGGTTACCCGCAGTAATGCGCGTGACCTCATTGTCTCCTTGGCCCATTGGACCCGCCTGGTGGGGAAACCCGGTATGGTCCTGACCATCGATATTTCAGCCTTTACAGGCGGCAAGGTAGCCGGTGCAACCTCCCTGAACTATTCGCCCTCTGCGGTTATGGATGCATATGAGATGCTGAGACAATTCATCGATGGCAGCGATGAAATCGAAGGGCTATTGGTTGTGGTGGTCACCTCACAAGCCTTTCTCTCGGATCAACGGCTGGGCCTGAATCGGTATGAAGCCTTAAAGCTTCGCATTTGGGATGATGTCAGGGATAAAACCCGTCAAAATCCCTTCGCCCCAATGGTCAGGTTGACGGATCAGAAGGCAGTCTTTACCGAATGCAGTCTACTGGCCAGAGTGGGAAACCGAAAAGACGATGTGCAGCATCAACGGGTCATTGAATCCTTGCGTGCAGGTGTCCCGAGTCCGGGAGTGGTCCAAGCGCTTGGATGTCCACAGCCGATGGTCAAATCCAAATTTCAACAGATGTTGCAGGACGCCCAGGCCAGCATTCATAAGGGTTGGACCACAAAAGGCATGTTGATTGAGGGGGGATTTGGTACGGGGAAATCACATTTACTTGAATCCTTGAGACATATGGCATTGGAATCCAGATTCGTGTGTAGCAAGGTCGTAATAAGTAAGGAAACACCTTTGTATAGTCCCGCATTGATGTTTCGATCGGCCATTGAGTCTGCTCATATTCCCGAAAAACGAGGAGATGTCTTGGCTGAGGTGGCAGCGGATTTGAATTTTAAGAGTCCCCAATACGCGAATTTTTATGAATGGGTGCATCGTCAGGGCGGAGAAATTGATGGGCGGTTTGCCGCCTCGGTGTTTCTGTACGAACGTATGGTGAATGATCCTGAATTAAGTCACCGGATCATTCGATTTTGGGCAGGGGACCCATTGACCGATGCTGAAATCAAGCGCTATCTCAAATCCTGTGATGCGGGTGCTTCCTATCGATTTGAACGAGTCTCCCCCATGGAGATGGCGTTGCAACGCTTTAAATTTGTTTCACGTCTCATGATCGCGGCAGGATATTCCGGTTGGATTTTACTGATCGACGAGGCAGAAATCATTGGCAGGTATTCCTTTAAGCAACGCGCCCAGTCCTACGCAGAATTAGCCAGGTGGCTGGGCCGCCTGGAAGCTTCCAGCTTTGCAGATCTTGGCTATAAATCCGGATTGGCGTCGGTGATGGCGCTCACGGATGATTTTCAAAGTGCGATTCTGGATGAGAAGGGTGATCGGGAAAAAGTGCCGGAAAAGCTGCGAGAATCAGGATCGGAAACCGATTTGGTGCTGTCCCGCCAAGCGGAACAGGGAATGCGGCTCATTGAATGCGAGCGCATACCCTTGGTCGGTCCTTATGATCAGCTTGTGGAAGAAATTTACCATAAAATTCGTGGCCTGCATGGCGCGGCATATGGGTGGGAACCACCTCAGGTCCCGACAATTGAGCGATTATCCAGCACTCGGATGCGTGAATATGTCAAAGGCTGGATTACCGAATGGGATTTGACGCGTCTTGATCCCACACAAAAAGTCGAAATTGAATTAACGGAAATTCGACAAGATTATTCAGAGGATTCTGAATTAGAAGGGGAGCAGGAAGACCGGCTTCATCCGGCACTTTCCGAGTCGTGCTAGTTCGGGCCTTGAGCAAAATGGTTGTCAGCGGGAAATTGAATCGTGAGTAGCTCCAGTCGAATCCATTGTTCCAAGACGGAGCAACGCATTTTTTTCAGCATAGATCTCTGGTTATTCGTCAGTCCGTAAAACCCATCTGCGTTTGCATGTGACTTTCTAACCTGTGAAGGATACGAGCAATGGAGTTACGACCCCAAGAATGGTTTCATACCCTTCGGCAAGATTACCTTCAACGATTTATTGGGCAAGGAGGCTCAGCGGTCAAATTTGTGGTGACAGATTCTGACTCGGGAAGGGTGGAGAACCAGAACCAATTGGCAACCTTGGCTCAACAGGAGGGATATGCCTGCATCTCAGTTGATGCCCAAGGCACAAAAATTCATATGATGGATAAGTTTTTTCATCAGATTGCCCGCCGGATCCCATGGGATGATCTGGCCTCACAATTCGTTCGTCGACTTCTTCAAGAAAATGGGTACCAGATTCCCGAAAACAAGGAAGAATTTTGCATGGCTGGAGTCGCCCGGATGAATGAACGGGCGGAACCCTTACTCCGACGGGATTTAAATAGTTGGTTGGAGCGGGCTATCTATCGAGATACGCAGATGTGCCAGGAATTTCGTATGGCCATGATCCGATTGTGTTTGGGGCAGATGGACTCCGGCTCAGAAGCCCCCTTTATGACCGAACCGGTCAAGGCGTGGCTGGGCGGGGAGATTCGGCAAATTTCAGCTCTCAAAGAAGCCCTGATTTTTCAGAAAATTAATCGAACCAATGCTCGGTATATGTTTGTGTCGTTGTGCCGTTGGTTACGGTTAGTGGGAAAAACAGGATTAGTCGTTTCCTTGGACTTGAGTCGATGTTTGCTCAGTAGGAAACCGGATTCCCCTGAAGGATTGTATTATGGCGTCTCAAGCACGTTAGATGCCTATGAAATGCTTCGTCAGTTTATTGATGGGACGGACGAATTGGAAAGCTTCTTGTTGGTGGTCCACGTGCCGAATGAATTTTTGACAGATGAACGAAGGGGGCTCAATCGGTATGAGGCGTTGAAATTGCGCATTTGGGACGAAGTCCGTGACCGCCAATACCAAAACCCCTTAGGGGCACTGATTCGTCTGGTATCTCAACAGGCGGGGGATGCCCATGATCCCGGAAAGAAGGAATACACTGATCGGCCGGCAATGGCCAATGGTGATGTTGGACATCAACGCGCCATGGAAGCCTTGCGATCCGGAGTGCCGAACCGTGACGTGGTGCAGGTGCTGGGAAGTCACCAACCGGACCTGGAAGGAAAATTCAGAAGGCTGCTTCAACAGATGGAGGCGAACGTTCCTCATGACACGCCCACCAAGGGTCTCGTTATTGAAGGCGGATTCGGGAGCGGGAAATCCCATCTTCTTCATGCGTTGCAACAGGTAGCACTGGAGAAGAACTTTGTCTGTAGTCCCATTGTGATCAGTAAGGAAACACCTTTGTACAATCTGGTGCCCCTTTTTCGTGCAGCCATCAATAATGCCATTGTTCCCGGTAAACATGGCGATGCTCTCACCGAAATAGCCGGTGAACTGAATTTCCAAAGCCCGCACTATGCCGATTTGTTTGATTGGGTGCATCGGAAAGACCAGGGATGCGATCCTCGGTTTGCTGCCAGTCTCTATCTCTATGAGCGGATGATTAATGACCCTGAGCTGAGTCATCGCATGATCCGGTATTGGGCGGGAGATCCGTTGAGTAACAGTCAACTCAATAAATATCTCCAGGGGTGTCCGCCGGAAATCCCATACGTCTTTAATAAAATTTCCAGTCAGGATTTGGCCCTGAACCGGTTTCAGTTTGTCTCGCGTTTGATGGTGGGGGCCGGATATAAAGGATGGATTTTGCTTATTGATGAGGCGGAAATCATCGGGCGATATTCCTTTAAACAACGGACCAAGTCCTACATGGAGGTGGCGCGGTGGATGGGAGTGTTAGCCGAGGGTACCTGTCCGGCAATTGGGGCCATCGTGGCTTTGACCGATGATTTTCAAAGCGTGGTCTTGGAAGAAAAACAGGATTCTCAAAAAATTGAACAGATGTGTCAGGAGGAATCGACAGAGGAAAGTCATGTTCAGGCATTACAGGCAGTCCAGGGTATCCGCTTAATCGAACAGGAAAGCGAATCATTAATTCGTCCCTATGAATCAATGGTGGATGCGTTATATGAGCGGATTCGAGCGCTTCATGGATCCGCCTACAGTTGGACACCGCCCCCGGTTTCAGCTGTAGAGAAATTATCCAGTACCCGGATGCGCGAGTATGTGCGTGGGTGGATTACGGAATGGGACTTGCGGCGATTGTACCCTGAAGCTCAATTAGACATTGAAATTCTGGATGTGCGGCAAACGTATGACGAGGATCAGGAACTGGAACCCACGATGGTGGAGGACACCGACTCAGGAAAGGTCTCAGAGTTGGATGAAAGCTTGATGGCTGTTGCCTTACAAAATCAATCTCCCGTGTGAGTGAGGGACCAACTGGGGATTCGGGCGTATGGCACGGAGACCAAGCTTTTTCCCAGGAATGAGCGGCCTAATGTTTTCGCGTGAGCCTCAGGTTGTTATTCTCCAGGCCATCGGCTTGACACGCGTAGGGTGGGAGTCGCGAAGAGAGTGAACTCCCGGTGCCAATCGTTGCGGGCGGTCCTTCCCGGTTAACGTACAGTCGTTCTTCTCATTCGCCCCCAGTTGTCATCAGGTCAGATCATAAGATGTTTCGGGAAGGATCGGTCTGTAGGAAGGCGAATACTTCATAGACTATCCGTGCGGGGTTCTGGTGGGAGAAGGAACCTGATGCACGCTATCTGTTGATTCCTCCTCAAGGTCTCTCCTGTGCTTCCCCTCCTTTCTCTTATTGAGGGTCCGCAAATATATTTGACCGGATGGGTCCCCATCATGCTTTGAATTGTGGAGGCCCATTAGAAGGCGGATTCAGGCCCAATCCCTTCGAGAGATATCGCCATTCAAAGGCTTCCGGGCATTGGGGATACGTAAGGCCTCTCAGGGGAGAAATGCTCAATTTTGTTCGTAATGATCCGATAGCATTAGTCAAAGCACCGCCCTCAAGAGGGAGGGAGATTGAAAAGTCTGACATGAGAATAGGAGAGACCATTGACGGTTTCTGAGTTAACGTCTCGTAAAGAATTGCGGTTGTCGGTTTTGGGACTATGGCGCACCTGTATGAACAGGATTCTGGGAGCCATGGAGCTCCTGTATCGGCATACGATTTTGGTGTTAACCATGCTTTTTGGGCTCTGTCTCATTGTGATTTATTTGCATATTTCACAATTGAAAACCCAGATGGTCACGGCCATGGCCTTTCGGGGATCCGATATT
This sequence comes from Nitrospiria bacterium, assembly GCA_030430725.1. Classification (GTDB taxonomy): domain Bacteria; phylum Nitrospirota; class Nitrospiria; order Nitrospirales; family UBA8639; genus Nitrospira_E. The sequence goes on along the minus strand of JAUIKP010000085.1, from coordinate 4,000 downwards.
TATACCAGAGCGCTGAATGAGATGCGGATATGGTACACCGTCGAGGTTGTTCAACGCCTGCATAACCAGGGAATAAAAGCCTCGGCAGGATATCGAGACTCTCAAGGGGAAATTCCTCTCCCTGCGGTTCTCAGTCGTGACCTGGGCCGTCGATTGGTCGGTGGGCGCCCAGGGGAGCGATTGCATTTACTGAGCCCCTATCCATTTAGCCCCGAAAAGAAACCCGGAGGACTCATTGACGATTTCCAGAAAGAGGCGTGGAAATTTTACACCCAACATCCTGATTCAGATGAGCCATTTTATCGGTTTGAGCAAGTCGATGGGCGAGAGTCCCTCCGTTTCGTGAAGGCCGATCGGATGCAGAAGGAATGTGTGGAGTGTCATAACAGCCATCCGGACAGCCCAAAGCGTGATTGGCAGACCGGGCAGGTGGGGGGCTTGTTGGAGGTCGTGTATCCCGTTGATTCGTTGGAGACGATCATGGGTATGAGTTGGCAAGGGACGTATGGGTTGATGGGGATGTTGGTCGTCATTTGGATGGGCGGCTTCGGATTAGTGGTGATAAAGCTCGGACGAGTGGCAAGTGAATTGGAAGATCAGGTACGTGACCGGACGAGCGCATTGCAAAGTGCCAACAAACATTTGGAATTAGAAATTCATGATCGACTCTTGGCCGAAGATACCCTTCGGAAGGCGAAAGATAATCTGGAAAAGCGAGTCCAAGAGCGAACGGGGAAGTTGGCTGCGTCAAATGCGGAACTCATTCGTGAAGTGGCAGAACGGAAACGGGCTGAGGAGGATATACGCAAACTCAATTCCCAGTTGGTCCAACGCTCGGCGCAACTGGAGGCGAGTAATAAAGAACTTGAAGCGTTTAGTTATTCGGTCTCCCATGACTTACGTGCCCCGTTGCGGGGGATCGATGGGTTTAGCCAGGCCGTGTTGGAAGACTATGATGAAAAGCTTGATGAGTCAGGACGAAATTATTTGAATAAAGTGCGGACTGCCAGTCAACGAATGTCCAAACTTATCGATGCCATGCTCAATCTGGCCCGGTTGACGAGAGCTGAAATCCATACTCAGACCTTTGATATGAGTGCCGTAGCCCGGGCTGTTCTGGAAGACTTTCAAAAAGTGGAACCGGACCGCCAGGTAGAATGTATTGTGGCCGACAACGTATTCGCCACCGCTGACCCGCAATTGCTTCGGGCGGTTTTAGAAAATTTGATGGGCAACGCCTGGAAGTTTACCCAGCAGCAAGCTCACCCCCGTATCGAATTCGGATATGGACAATATAAAGGGCAGGCAGCTTACTTTGTCTCCGACAATGGGGCGGGTTTTGATATGACCTATGTGCATAAACTTTTCGGCGCGTTTCAACGCCTCCATGCCTATACAGAATATCCGGGAGTGGGGGTGGGGCTGGCGACGGTGCATCGTATTATTCAACGACATGGCGGTCAAATTTGGGCAGAAGGAGTAGTGGGCAAAGGCGCAACCTTCCATTTTACCTTGTAAGACAACCGGAGGAGGAGGAGATGACCAACAAAGCAATTCTGTTAGTGGAAGATCATCCCGATGATGAAGAGTTAACGATGCGGGCGCTCAAGAAAAACAACATAAAAAATGAAGTCGTGGTCGCTCGGGACGGCGTAGAGGCATTGGAATATTTATTTGGAACCGGAGCGCATGCCGGTCGTGATTTAAGCCAAATGCCTCAAATTATCCTGCTCGACCTCAAGCTCCCCAAGATTGATGGGCTGGAAGTGCTTCGACGATTGCGGGCTGATGACCGGACGAAGTTTCTCCCGGTGGTGGTGCTCACGTCGTCCAAGGAAGAGCAGGATATTGTGAAAAGCTATCAACTTGGAGCCAATAGTTATGTTCGCAAACCGGTGGACTTTCAAGAGTTTTCTCAAGCGGTTCAAAACCTGGGGCTCTATTGGCTGATTTTAAATGAAGCAGCACCGGAAAGGGTGTGATCCGATCAGGGAAAAGGGTTTCTCCCGACAGTGGAGGGCATGTGGTTTCCTTGAGAGGAACCGTGGGATGTTACGGCCTTTCCTGATCTCGTTCGTTGACCAACCTCCCCCTATGATTGCTGAATCTTTCTGCTCTCACTCTCTATGTCAGAGGTCCCAACAGGTGTCACAATTCCAGTGACGTGAAACAGGAAAGATATGCCCATCTCCCGCAGAACCTGCCTATCCTCCTGATCCCGGATTTCTGGTCATTAAATCTCTTCCCTTTTGTTTTCACACACTTTTCTCTCTCGGCCTTTTCCGATGCCATGCCAGGTATATCCCTTGCTCAAGGTAAGAGGTACTGATTCAACGACCATTCTTTTCAAGGAGGGGGCCATGAGGCGAATGCTGACATGGGATATACCTGAATCTGTCACGTCACATGAACATGCGTGGAAACCAAAACGAAAGCATATGACCGAAAACATGGGTCTGGTGACCCAGCGGGCCTCAAGAAGCAATGCGACCGGTGCGATTTGTTGTGCCAAATGTGGTAGTGAGGTGAAGGTCTTGGTTTCTCCCAGACGAAATCCTCATTCCAACAAATTAGGACGGGCTGTCTCGTTGAAGGATCATGATCTGTGCCGGCGCTGTTGGCGGAGGTTGATGCATCAACAACGAAAAACGGAGGTGGTCCCCCTGCCCATTTCCTGTTTTCTGAAAGAGGAAAATCTCAGGCCCCGCCTGTTGCTACCCAAAATGGCTTCCATACCCAAGCAAGCTTCTTAATCCTCGCCCTTCAGGGAGGGGTAGGAATAGGGACCAATGGCTCAACCGTCAATGGCAGTTCGGATATGGTACTGTCAGTACGAATTTAGTTGGAGGACGTGGTCGCACCTTGCCACTGTTGAATAAATGCTTTCGCAAGGGCAGCATTTTGATACACGACTTTTAACTCAAGGTTTCCGAACGGGCGGCGCACGACCTTCAGTAACACCTGTCCATCTTCAAAACCTGAATTCAGCTCGTTAAGTTGTCCAGCCAGAAACGACTGCTTGGTCGCTTCAGTAAGATCCTGCGTGAGATGATAACTCGCTCCAAGAATAACCTGTAACTGCTGGTACCATTCATCCCTATATAGCCCCATATCGATGGTAATCTTTGCCAGTTTCCCGGCTGGTTCGGTCGTATCTGAGACCTCGTCGGATATATAGGTCAGTTCCACATATCGATTTTTATCGGTAAGTTCATAGAGACATTCCTTAGAGTTGTGGCAGGCTGGTAGACTGGATACCTCTTGTTCCGTCATGCCGAATTTTAATTCCCGGAAACCATCAATTGCGGGCTCTGCCAATCCCGGCCCAGACGATAGGACAATGGAAATACAGGTGAGGAGAGAGCAGATTCGTAGGCCAAGAATGCCGGACAGAAATTTCATAACGTGAGGTTCCTTACTGGTAAAGATAAAGAAAAGAATAAAAAAAGGGCAATCCAGATGATATAGGGCGTTCTGAATGCGTGGTCACCATACCAAACCTTTCCTGGAAAAGGCGATGATGTCGTGCAGAGAGACTAGATGGAGGCCATACTGATCGATTGGGGACTCAGAAAAGAAATTGTGAGCAGGGGCTTTGACATCACGAAAAAAATGTGACAGGTATCGAATGTATTGAAAGCCTTAAGGCTCTCTTAGATAGGTATTCTCAATTAACGGGGCCGTGAATACCTCCTGTCGAGAGAGTGACACTTCTTGTGCGTGTTCTCCTCCTTAGGCGTACCCCGAATGTTTTAGGGTCTGTTGAAAAAAGCCGCCAGCGGCGTTCCCTGCCTCCTCCGTAGCGGCTTCGCGCAGGCAGGTCGCCATTTTTCCGTGCTCACGTACTACGTGTACGCTCCGCGCGCAAAAACGGCTGCGGCCTTCCCTTCGACATGACTCAGGGCAGGACTGGACGGACCCTTCGGGAAGACTCAGGACATGCTTTTTTGAACCGACCCTGAGCTTTTGATGAGTAAGCTTATCCTGGGCAAATTTGCCT
>JAUIKP010000084.1 GCA_030430725.1 Nitrospiria bacterium | reverse complement strand
TGAAACTTTATTGAACCCATTGTTCGCGTTTCAACCTCGCCATGGCTTGTTTCTCACATGCCGGGCAAATGCCATGGGTAAAGGTCATATTGGAGTGAGTGGTTAAATAGGTTTCCAGTTGATGCCAGGTGTCCCTTTCGTCACGAATATTTTTGCAATCAGCGCAGATAGGTAAAAGGCCTTCCAGTAATTGGATTCGTGTGAGGGTTTCCTGTCTTCGGGCGATGAGCGCATTGCGATGATACAACAGGATGGCAATGATCCACATTGAAAAAATCGCTAACCCACGGTTCGTGAACACTTTCCAAATTGGAACAACCAAAGGTTCGGGTGAGTAAAAAGTCCCGACAATGGTTAAGATAGAACAGACAAGAACGATTACGGGCATGGCCCATGCGGGATGCAGAAATGATCCGATCAAGACGGCTAAGATATAAGGGATGGCACAAGCAACTCCTAAGGGTATGTGAAGGTCTACATAGAATGTCGCGACAATGAGGAGAAGGGAAAAGGCCCAAACCATCAGTTGTGGGTGTTGGAGGCTACGGTTTCTTTCCTTTCCGTTCTGCAAGGATTTTCTCTAAGTGGGCGAACGTGAGAATCGAAGTGCCTTACCGAGGTCCGGCATTGAGCGCCAAACAAATTTTTAGACATTATAAATGACTGGAGGACGGTATGATAGTTTCTGTTAGTGGGGAATCTTTGCAGAGACTTGGGAAATTGTGTCTGGTAAGGACAACAAGAGATTGAAAATCGTGAGATCGAGTCGGAGGGCCTTGCGGCAAGCCATCACTAACCCGTTCATTCCCATCACCCATGATGCCAGAGGGTTAACACCGGGTCTGCTGTTTGCGGACGGAGGGGAGCTTGGTGAAGATAGTGGCCGACACAGACAAGGCCGACGTCTTCCGCGATGCTTCGCGCCACCTCGGCTTCGGCGGGACCGTGATTAACCATGATCATGATTCCGCCAATAATGAGATTGTTGGCAACTTGGGCGAATACAGCGGCCGGATTGAATAAGCTAAGCGGTAATCGCCAGGCCAGTAAGGGTTTGGGAGTGACGAATGGATACCAGGCCGTAATAATATCGGCCTGTCTGGTGTACCGGCAAAAATCGGCAACCACATACTCTGTTTGCGACAAATCTTGAATGTGCCCGCTGGCATAATCGATGCGGCTTCGTCCGTTACAATACAGACGATGTCCATCAACCTCGACGCCTGTCAGGCGGTTTGGATGGAAAAATGTGTGTAGGGCCGAGGCATAAGCGAAATTGGCACTCCCGAGATCGCAGACCCGTTGGTTGAGGGGAACACGCCAACGAAGAGCATGTCTGGCTCGATCCAAAATGTCCAGATAAGAATAATTCAGAAAAGCAGTTTCGGGAGGAAGATATTGTTCGAAGTGCGAACGATAGGACTTTGCCAGCTCTTCAGTTCTATGTTGTTGGGTCGGTGTAAGATTGGTCAGCGGCCTCTTGTCGCGTTCTTGGAATGGTCCCCAAGACCATCGTAGAGCTTGCGAGGCTTCATACCAGAATCGGTGGTAGCCCGATCGGAGCCGGTCGGTCAGGGATATCTCTTTTGGCCGTTGGCCATTGAGCCAACCGGAGTCGTGTCCCGTGTTTCTCATTTCTGAAAGGACCTGTTGAGGAGGGATTGATATCTCGATTGCTCTCTATTTCGGTAGGGATGAGAGTGGCCTTAAATGATTATGCGAGAACGGTCGACATGAATCGCCTGGGCGTCTTGTGCTATGGTTATTCCCTTTTTCCAGGCAAAGCATTTATGATATCTGACAAGGAGGGAAGCGCATGATTTATGAAGTGGAAGGTGACATTTTATTAAGTGAGGCCGCGGCGGTTGCCCATGGTGTAGCCCCCAATGACAATTTCGCGAATGGATTGGCGCTCGGGTTACGGGAGCGGTGGCCCGCGATGTACAAAGACTTTCGTCATTATTGCCAGGTTTCCAATCCGAAGTCCGGGGAGTTATGGAGTTGGGCCGGGGCTGGAAACGTACGGATTATCAATCTTTTGACACAGGAAGCTCCACCGAGTCACGGGGCCAACCCGGGCAAAGCATCGGTTGAAAATATCAATCATTGTTTGAAAGCCCTTCGGAAAACCATTGACTCCGAAAAGTTCAGCAGTGTGGCGTTACCACGGCTTGCCACCGGAGTGGGGGGATTGGATTGGAAGGATGTGAAACCATTGATTGAAAAGCATCTGGGAGATTTACCCATTCCCGTGTATCTGTATTCCACCTACCATCCAGGAGTAAAAGCCAAAGAACGCTAACGCCGAGCGCAGACTGTCCTGTTTACCGAATCACGAGAATGGATCGCGTTGCCTGGTGGAGCACGGTATGGGACACGGTTCCCAACACAAACCGAGTGATCGTTGAAGGATGGTGCATTCCCATCACCAGAAGATCGGGTTCCGTGATTGAGGCCTGTTCCAATATCGTATTCGCCGGAGCTCCTAACCCCACATATCCCTTGACTGAATCATAACTGCCTTTAAGTTGACTGACGGCCTGATCAAGGAAGGCTTCGGTGCTCTCCAAAGCCTGCTCGATTTTGTCCTCCGGTGCAGAGACGCCTCCCCGAAAGAGGGAACGTGGAAGCGGGACTACGGACAAGAGGGTGATCTCTGTCTGTGGTTGAAAGGGGTGTTTCGTTAAAAACTGTTGCACCTTTTGAACATCAGTGGGGCTTTGGATAGCAATCAGAATTTTCTTGATTTCCATTAATAGCCCGTTAATGATCAGGACTGGACATATTGCGTGGGTCAGAACCCGTTGTGAAACACTCCCCAGAAAAAGCTCCTCTACCTGCCCTCTTCCACGAGCGCCCATCAGAATGAGGTCAGAATGTTCTTCCTGGGCCACCGACAAAATAAGCTCGGCCGGTGAACCTTCTTCCAGTCGGGTTTCCAGCGATTTTACCTTGTCTGAGAGGAGGGCTTTGGTACGTGTTACAGCCAGTTCCCCGTCTTTGCGGAGTGCCTCCTCTGCGACTTTCGACAGGTCATAGGCAATCTCAGGCCCGAGCATAGAAAAGGTTAACCGAGGGAGATCAATGACGTGCAGGATGGTCAGGGTGCTGACTGAGGTTAAACTCATGACAGCCTTTGTGGCGTGGGAAGATTGTTCCGATCCATCAGTGGCCAGGAGTACTCGCATTGGTCATTTCTCCCCTTTTATCTTTAGATGGTATTCCTGCATGTTCTTGTCTTCCGGTGTTTGTGGTTGGGGTCTTTGGTCCGAGTTACATATTTTTTACCTTGAGTCGGATAGTAAAGTCGAGAGAGCCCAAAAAGGTCCAAAGAATGGTTACCCTTCCATCGTCTTGCATTTTTCCTGTTTTCTCAAACGGTGTCATTTGGTGAAGAAGGAATTTTCATTATTGGGTAGACAGCACTGTTCAAAAGGCCTTCCGCTTCCACATGGGCAGGGCTCAGGATGTTTCTGAGACCCCTGTTTTGGGCGGAACATGTCCTTGAGGGCGACGGTAATTCGTGATTGGGGATCCTGACGAAAGATCTGTTTCAACATTGAATAGAGTGCAGGGTGTTTCTGTTTCATCTTTTCGGGTTTTTCAAAAAAATATTCTGAGACCACCGCAAAAAATTCCGCCTCGTTCGTAAGACCGTAGGGATTGATGTCTGAATGCCCTTGTCGGATCTTGTCCATTTCATTTTTGACCAGGTTGAGCCAGGGTCTAATGGCCCGGCTAGGCAAGGCAATCTCAGGAACTCCGTCTACGGTGCCATCCGCTTTATCCAATAAATGGGTAAACTCATGGATACCCACATTATGTCCGTGTGAGGGTCGTTGGAAACCTTGTAATACGTCCGGTTTGGACAAAATCATCATGCGGTTCATCGCCCCTGTTCCAACCATGCCTGAAATAGGGTGTTCCTGACCTGATCCCATCTGATACCCCTCATCGAAGGATGTCGGATAAATCAGGATTTCCCTGACATGTTCCCATTCCCATCCTGGAAATCCAAATATGGGAATGATGGCACTTGCTGCGACCAATACCCGGACGGTGTCATCAACCGACGTCCTGATGCCGGTGATCCGCTTTTCACGAAGAAAAATATGGACTTCTTCTCGAAAACGGTTTTGGTCGGGGAGAGAAAGCCTCTGATAGAATGAAACATGCTGTTCAAGAATTCTTTCCCATTCGGTAGGAAACGGAGCTTGACGAATCATCGCCCGTTGCCGAATATGACGAGTCAGGAAGCGGTACAACCAGGCACCGCCCAGCGCCATGCCGAGAAATCGTATAGCGATGTCGGATGGAGAGGGTTGTTTTGGCCAAAGGATGGCGAAGATAAGGAAACACACAATTCCGGTAAAGATGATGGCGAGGACACGGGTGAGATGTTCTTGGGGGCGAGGTTTTTTCCGCTGATTGACTCCAGGCTGGTTTGTCAATGGTACCATGTCGATTGAATCCTAAATTTTTTCTGTGCGTTACCAATATTCGTGGCACTCTCGATTTCAACAAAAGGCTCTCTGGGGGAGATGCCATGAAATGGCCATGCCAACTTGAACCAGTAATTCAAATTTTCCCCTGGACCTTACAGGTTGAATACACTGATATAGCCAAGGACGCTTTCAAGATATCTGGTATTTTCCACATATGGGGGACTCTACCATGAAGTCAAAAGGCAAAGGACGAGGGGTTCTCCGGTGGGGGACAGGGACCTGCCTAGCGATTGCCATGTGCGCGGCCGGTGGCGGGATAGCGGGGTCTCAAGAGCCGTCTTTCTCCGTACCTCGCCAGGTGGTGGAACAGTGGTTTGAAGTCTACCCGGGAAATATGGAACGGGCTGCTGAGCTGACTACAACGGCCTTTAGGGAGGGGGTGTCCAAAGAAGAATGGATTGCCATCCGAGGCCCCTATCTTCGGGATCTACAGTTGAAATATGTGCGTGCCAAAATAGCCCATGAGAAGATGGTGGGAGAAGAAGCCCATGTGATTGTCCATGCCCATATTGTCACGCTAATGGGTGATCAGCCGCAGGATGAGTTGTATATCCTGCTGAAGAATCCTGATGGCAGGTGGGTGATCGATCAAGTGGAAGTATATACGGAATCGTTTAATGCGGGCCCGTGAAAGGGAAAAAGTAAGAAACGGAACGGGATGGCAGACATCTCCCTGCCGTGCCTTCTACCCTGTGATTTCCTTAATGATGTCCCATGCAGAGATGACCCCAACCAGTTGCTGGTTTGTTTCCACCACCGGAAGTAAATAGACGGTTTTCGGGGTTTTCATGATCAAGGCTGCGCAGGCCAGTATGGAGTCATCCGGTCGGACACATGGAGGATGGGGGTTCATCACCTGAGTGACCGGCTTGGGTTTAAGTTCTCCAAGCCGTTTGTGGAACTGGGCAAGGTCTGGAGCGAATCGAACGTCGGAAAGATCATTTTGGGAAATGTAGGAAGGCAGGGCCCATTCAAGAATCTGCCAGAAACTCAATGTTCCCAATACCGTCTTTTTCTCATCTACGACTGGAAAGGCCTGGATGCGGAGATCCGCCATGTGGCGAAGGGCCTCCCCGATCGTACATTGAAGGGGAATGGTGTGGGCCTGCCTGATCATGATGTCCCTGGCGTTCATAAATACCTCATCCAAATGTAAAGGGTGCTGAGCAGTATTTGTAGGATCATCAGAGGAAAGGCCACTTTGAAAAATTGTAGAAATCGAAATGGCACGCCATTGCGTTCCGCAATCCCCGCCACAATCAAATTGGCGGAGGCTCCCACCAATGTCCCATTTCCTCCTAAGCATGCGCCCAACGATAATGCCCACCAAAGGGTCTCGACCTGTTCAAGCGGAATACCAGCTTGTTGAAAGACCGGGAGCATGCTTTTGATCATAGGAATCATTGTGGCTACAAATGGAATGTTGTCGACGATTGATGAAAGAATAGCCGAAACCCAAAGAATAGCCAGGGTGGTAACCGTGAAATTTCCTGCGGTCAGACTTAATGTCCAATCGGCAATGGACTGTAAAAGACCGGTATGTTCCACGCCGGTGACGATAATGAACAAGCCGCAGAAAAAGAAAATGGTAATCCATTCCACTTGTCCAAACATGGTATGAACTTTATGCCCTGCTTGTTCGATGTCTAGGGAAAATGTGACGAGGAGCAGGAGCAGGGCGGCGCCACCCAGAGCAATGGTGGCGGGTTCCATACCTATCGAATGGGCCAAGATAAACCCGAGAATAACCAGGCTGAAGACCACCAAACAATATTTTAGTAGGCCAACATCCCGAATGGCCTCATATTCGTTAAACGCCATCATGCGGGCTCGAGCTTCGGGGGACGCGAACATGGTTTTTCCATAGATAAACCAAAGTGGAATAAGTGTCACACTAAAGACCACAATGGCGAGGGGAGTCAGGTGAATCACAAAATCATTAAACGTCAAGCTGGTAGCTGAGCCGATCATAATGTTGGGAGGATCTCCAATCAGCGTCGCGGTACCACCTGTATTCGAGGCGTTGATTTCTGCGAATAGCAGAGGATACGGACTGATTTCCAGTTCGTCTGCAATGAGCAAGGTAACCGGGGCGACCAACAGCACCGTCGTGACATTATCTAATAATGCCGAGAGCACTGCGGTGACAATTGAGAGCATAACGAGGATACCCCAGGGACTACCCTTGGCTGCCTTCGCGGCTTTGATCGCGAGAAATTGAAAGATGCCGCATTCTTTGGTAATTCCGACCAGGATCATCATGCCGGTGAGTAGGCCGATGGTATTGAAATCAATGCCTTGAATCGCTTGGTCTTGCGTGAGGACTCCTGTTCCAATAACGGCAGTGGCTCCAAGAAGCGCCACAATTGCCCGGTTAAACCGTTCAGCAACAATGACGGCATAGGTCAATATTAAAATTGATGTAGCCACCCAAACTGGGGAGAGCCCAAAGATGGTCTGAATAGGTGTCTCGTGCATATTTCTAAAAACCCAATTTTCAGGGGCAAAAAATCAGGCCTGTTCAGGGAGTTGCAGGAAGATTCCGGTTTGGTGCCGAAGGTCGTGATGGGTCCTTAGAGGGAGCTTTTTCTACCAAGGAGGCTTTCTGCAAAGCTTCCAAACGGCTGGCAAAGCGATGGCCAGGCCGAATTTGCACCAGCACTCCCAAGCCATCCAGTGCCTGGGTCACGTGAGGCTGCATGCCCACGAAGAAGAGATGTTGGTGGTGCGCCTTGACAATATTCAACATATCTTCCACCGCCAACGCCGCTGTCCCGTCAATGGCCGGGACCTTAGATAAATCTAAAACAACGCTAGAGAACGTATTAAAGCCAGGGACGGTTTCCAAGCGGCGGACCATGGTTTTGGCCGATCCAAAGCTCATGGGGCCATCCACATGAATCAAGAGAATTTTCCCGTTGGCTCGTTCCAGAATTGTGGCCTCTTCCGGTAAAAGAGGGGTGCTGGGAGTGGGGTTGGTCACGATGTGGAGATTAGCCAGTTCTAAATCCGCCATGCGTTTGACAAAGAATAAGCTGGCAAAGACCATCCCCACCGCCACGGCGGTAATGAGATCCACAAGCACGGTGGTCAGTAACACCACTGTCATAATGACCACATCGATACGGGGGGCTTGCAGAATGTGTCGTAAGAAGCGCCAGTCAATGATATCAATGCCAACTTTGAATAGAATCCCCCCCAGAACGGCCAAGGGGATTTTCTCCGCCAAAGGGCCAAGTCCCAAAAGAATTGTCAATAAAATTATTGAGTGAAGTATGCCGGAGATCGGTGTCCGTCCTCCGGTTCGGATATTGGCTACCGACCGCATGGTGGCTCCGGCACCCGGGAGACCTCCAAAAATACCGGCGACCATATTCCCTATGCCCTGGCCGATAAGCTCACGGTCCGGGTCATGTTGGGTCCGGGTCATGTTATCGCAGACCAGACTGGTTAATAGACTGTCGATCGCTCCCAAAACTGCCAGGGTTGCGGCTGATTCCAGTACGATTTGCAAGGTGTCCCAGGTGAGGATAGGCATGAGGGGAATAGGGAAGCCCCGAGGAACCTCTCCGATGGTAGGGGCATCAGGAAGAAAAGCATAGGCGAGTGGGGTAACCACGAGCAGGGCCAATAAAGAAGGAGGTGTTACCTTTGCAATCCTACCGGGAGTCAAATACATAATGGCCAAAACAAGGCCCCCTGCAAGGGCGGCATCCCATACTGGGTTTCCATAAAATCCTGGAATGGCCTTGAGGGTCGCGACCACACCCTCAGGGCTGGCAGCATGGCCTACCAGAGGACCCAGTTGCAAAATGAGAATAATGCAGCCAATACCGCTCATGAACCCCGAGACAACCGGATACGGGACCAACGCGATGTACTGTCCCACCCTGGAAAGTCCCAACAGGATTTGAAAGACTCCGCCAAGAATCACGGCCATCAGGGCCAAACCAGGATTGCCTGTGAAGATTGTGACGATTCCAGCCATCACCACAGTCATGGGGCCCGTGGGACCGGAAACCTGAGCGGGGGTCCCTCCGAAAAGCGCGGCAAAAAATCCGACGAATATAGCCCCGTATAAACCGGCAATGGCTCCTAATCCAGAGGCGACGCCAAAAGCGAGCGCCAACGGTAGGGCCACGACAGCGGCAACCATCCCTCCGTAGATATCACCGCGGAGGTTGTTGAAATGTAACCCGTGAACAAGCCCCATAGGGCATATCCTAGGATAAAAGATGAGGACTAACTGGGCGGGGATTTCACTCTATCCCACCGTTTTTCGTCAAGTGGGAAGTGAAGTAGGTTTTCAAAAAAATAACGAGGGAACAATGAAAAAGATTGCGGGAACAATAAGGAGGCCGAAATGGGCTGTAAATTTTGATACCGGGAAGGTTAGTTAAGGGGAATTAAAATTTCCAGTCCTCCCATGACATCATTTAATTTAAAGTCCCGTTTGGGACTGTCCTTATGGGCATTATGGCAGTTGATGCAGGCTCGGCTCACTGCTCGATCAGGAAAAATAGCTTGATAATAAGGCTGATTGTCTATCTGGATTTCTTGTTCAGTCACTTCTCCATATTCCACAACTTGCTCCAGGGCTTTACGTTCACGGACATTGTTGGGCGCATTCTCGGGATTCAATGGCCAAAGACCCATCAACCGGTATCGAAATGGTTTGCCGGAAACCTGTAACCCACGGGAGGCTTCTTTGAAAAATTGTGCGGGCAAAGGCAATGTCCGTTCTTCCCGCCAATTTTCCGTTGCGGTCACAATAAGCATGTCCTCCATCCGTTCCACGACATGTTGGGTGTAAAAGGTCCGGTCTGCTTGAAGAACGGCATGTAAATAGTTTGCGACCACACGGATAGGCATGCCTTCCTGTGGTGCAATTTGGCCTCCGATACCCACACCAATTCCGAGGGAAATGAGAATAGAGAAAAGAAGTATGAAAAAGTACTGACGAGTCATAAATTTAACCTGACTTGTAGACCTGCATACCATCTTTCTTGCTTACAGTTCACCCTTTGCTTGAGCCTGAGTTATACAAAACTATAGCAGGAGATCCACAAGACCTCATACTCTTTCTCATTAAAAACTTAAGTTGTGTCTAGGGCAATCGGACGAGGGGCGAAGAACAAACCAAGAGCGGTAACCAGAAGAGCCAGGAAAACCGAAGAGGGCGTGGAATTTAATCCAAACCCAACCGGTTCATCAATGCAATGACTATGAAAGTCAAGATTGCGATGAGAGGGACATGTTCCATGTTAGAACCTCGAAAGTACGGCCCATGTGATAAGTAAA
>JAUIKP010000083.1 GCA_030430725.1 Nitrospiria bacterium | reverse complement strand
GAAGAGGCTTTCGCGCCCCAGTCGATTACAATGACGCTGGAAGATGAGATTGATATCTCCAGAGGTGATATGTTGGTGAAGGCGAATAATCCACCCGAACAAGGTCAGAATCTTGAAGCAATGATTTGCTGGTTCTCAAACCAAAATCTAAATCCCCGGGCCAAGTTTATCATTCGTCAAACAACGCGCGAGACCAAGGCAATCGTCCAAAATGTCAGCTACAAGGTCGATATCAACACCCTGCGCAAGGAAGAGGATGCCGCGTCATTTACTCTAAACGAGATCGGACGGATCTCCTTGAGAACGGCGGCTCCACTTTTTTATGATTCCTACAATGACAACCGTCATACCGGATCATTCATTCTCATTGACCCTGGCACGAACGAGACTGTGGCCGCCGGGATGCTTCTTTGAAGTGTTCGCACCACGCCCTTCGCAGGTTTTGGGACGCTTCTGACTATCAACTTGCGTTTCTAAATGAAGCCAGAAGAACTTGATCGGCTCAATAACGAGTTTTCCGGAAAGTCTACTGAGGAAATTCTCACGTGGGCCAATGAGGAGTTCGGAGAGGATTTAGTGGTGACTTCCTCCTTTCAGACTCAAAGCGTCCCTCTTTTGCATCTTGTGAGTCAGTACGCGCCGGATGCTCGGATTATTTTTTTGAACACCGGGTTTCACTTTCCTGAAACGATCCAATTCAAAGACGGTCTCGCCAATCTGTTTTCTCTGAATATCCAGGAACTGGAGTGCCTTGCCGGAAGAGAGAGCTTTGAGCAAAACTATGGGGCATTGCATCAGTCGGACCCCAAGACCTGTTGTTATTTAAACAAGGTTGAGCCACTCAAAAGGGCTCTTAAGGGAGCAAAGGCTTGGATTAGCGGGATCAGAAGAGATCAAACAGCTGTTCGGGCCGGTTCCAACGTGATTCAAAAAACAGCTGACGGCGTGATCAAAATCTGTCCGATGCTGGATTGGACAGCCGAGCAGGTTCGTCAATACCTTGGCGAGAACCATCTCCCGACCCATCCTCTCCTCACCAAGGGCTACCTTAGTATTGGCTGCGCGCCCTGTACCCAGCCAACATCACCCGATGATCATGAGCGGGCTGGTCGCTGGATCAGCTTCCAAAAGGTTGAATGCGGTCTTCATACCGACATCTAGTCACCTTGCTCACACCACGCATGTCGAAACTTGAAGAATGGAAGAAGAAAATTCTCTCCAATTCCATCATGGGATTGTCCGGGGGAGTGCTTCTGGTCCTTGTTAGCATTTTTCGGGTCGGTATCCTCGGGCGTGAACTGGAGCTTGAGGAGTATGGGGATGTCATTGTTGCGCTAAATTTCTTCCAGATCATTGCTCTTTTTTTAAGACCGGGAATTTCCGATCTTCTCTTTCGATTTCTCTCGACTGAAAAGGACGCTATTTCGCCGGCGTTTCGGTCGGCGCTTATTGTCCTGACCTTCTACCTCTCCTTCGCTTGCGCGGCCATTATCACCCTGATTATTTTGGGATTTGGGCAGGGACTTGCAAATTCCTTCTATGAATCACGGCCGGTTTACGCTCTTCTGGTCGCCCTCTTACCTCTCCTTCTGCTTGAACAATTTGGTGAAACCAGTTCCACTCTCCTCCGAATTCGAAATAAATTTCAGTTCGTGGTATTTCCGCCACTGTTTGGCGCGATCTTGTCGTTGATCTGGATCTGGTATGCCAAGGTGGGCGGATTCCTTGATTCCTATCACGCCGCGATGGCCATAGGTTGTGGCCAGTTTGCAGCCAACCTGATCATTCAGACGGCTGCTTTCATTGTTGAGAGACGAGATCTCGTCCTAAACAAGGAAGTCCTTACTCTTGCTCCACTTAAGGGCTATGGCAAAAAAATTAAAGGATGCCTCTATCAAACCAGTTTAATCCGCTATTTGAAGGCGAGTTCGGACCAAGGGGGAATTTTTCTTCTGGGCATTATCGGAACGGCTTCGCAGGTGGCGATCTTCGGGATGGCGTATCAGATGACCCGTCCTCTGGCCTTGGTTCTTTCGACTGTAGGCAATGCGGTTGGACCTGAAGTACACAAACTTGTCCGGATGAATGAAGGCCCAAAAGTCGCAAGACTATGCAAACAATTTGCCCTGATCGGAGTGCCGGCGACCTTGTTTGCCGGGGCAATGAGTTCGTGGATTGGCCCGTATCTTGTTAATTGGTTCCTGAGGCCAGAGTATTTGAATTCGGTCGGTGTCTTCACCGTTCTATTGGTGGCCCATGGAACGATGATTTCTTTCATGCCCTTTTTTCCAGCTGCAGTGGCTCTCGATGCTCTCAAATGGAGAAATATTGTGGTAGGGATCCGGTCAGTGTATCTACTGATTGCCTTTGCATTCTGGCCTACCGCCATGGCGTTCGCTCTGGTGCTTTTGGCGGGCTCTCTGACAACACGAATTTGTAATGACTGGGGTCTTTATCTAAAACTCAAGACAGGAAAACTATGAAACTATTGGTGATCGGATACGATGGAGGTGATTCACGAGTCATCCAGGGAATGGAAACTCCCTTTTTCAAAGAAAAATTTGCAGAAGGCATTTCGCATCAGACGGCTGAGGATATGTGGAGCCGTGGATGGGTCGAAATGATGACAGGTGTTCATGGTCGTGAAACCCTCGCCTTTAACGAGCTGCCCGTTTTGGATGGCAGTCACAAGTTTACGCTTTCGTATTCCTGGAAGCAGATGTTGGAGAATCCCGAAATCAAGCCGATATGGGAAATGTTGACTGAAAAAGGGGTTCGCACGGGCTTTATGAATGTTCCGACAACCAGTCCAGCACCGAAGAACGACGGTTTTTTCGTTTCGGGGTCCGGCGGCGGGATCAACGCGGTTTTCGGGGTGCCGAAGGAAATGTGCGATTCGAAGGAAACAGCAGATTTTTTAAACGAGAGGAATTACGTCGTAGATATTCGAAGAACATCTTCCGACTACGATGACCTCGAAAAGTTCTTTGAGGGATTAAGAAACATGGTTGAGGTAAGAGCCAATTGCTTCATTGAACTCTGCCAGAAGAAAGAAATCGATTTCGGGTTTGTGGCATTTCGTGCGCATGTTGAGGTTCAAAATTTTGCGATGTATGAGGTTCAAAAAGCGTTGGAAAGTATCGCGGGAACGGACGAGTCCGAAAAGGAGGAGCGCTTAATGCAGAAGTTGATCAAAGACTTTTATCGTCATTGTGATGAAGTGACCCGAAACATCGTGGAGAACCTAAATCCGGAACACGTAATTTTCACAGGTGATCACGGTGGGGAGGTCTACCGATATCAGGGGAACGTTGACATATTTCTTGAGAAGCACGGTTTCAGGAAATCGAGTGCGGTGGGACAGTCTGCAAAGAAAGCGACCGGAGCCTTGTTGAGCAGCGGGATCGGTAAATGGGTCAAAGCGGTTGTCAAAAAGATGCCCCGAAGCCTCAAAGACAAGGCGCAGGGAACAAGCTGGTCTGGAACCCAGGCATTTGGGAATCATTACGTGCCGGGCATTTACCTGAACGATTCTCGTTTTGGAGGACCGGTCCCGGACGACGCCCGCGAGGGTTTGGTCAAAAAGCTTTGCGATCTTTTCAATAAGGAACCTGAGGCAATTGAGCACAACATGAAGGCACGTCCTTATCGCGGTGAGTACCCGAATGCCTTCTTCAGCGATGCTCTTCCAGATGTTTGGATTGATCGTCCGGACCATATTTTCTTTACCAACCGGGGAGATGGACTCATCACCCCCAACCCCAATTTGGGGCCTATCGATTGCTGGCCCGAGCAGGGGAAAGACTTCCATACTGGAGTGAAAGGTCGTTACGCTCTTCTGCTTACCTCTGCTTCGCTGGAGCCGTTCTACCCAGAGGATATGACGACAGTGGGAGCGGTTTATCACATTGCGCAAAATCTTTTTTCCGAATGAAAGTCGGTATCCTCACTTTCCACAACGGCATTAATGCAGGGACCTTTATGCAGGCCAGGGGTCTTTGGGATGAGATCGCATCCTTGGGGCATGACGTGTCCATTATTGATTACGCAAACGAACATCAAATTCAGCGTGATCGGGAAAGTTTATGGAAGACAAAAAATCCTCTAAAGCTCTGGCATAATTTTTTAAAGTCGCGGAAGTATGGCAAGAGCCTTGCAACGTTAAAGTTGAGCCGCCCTGTGAAGTCGCCCGCGGAGATCGATGGGCTTGGCTACGACTCAATCGTTTTTGGCAGCGATGAGCTTTGGAATCTTGATAGCAGTTATGCAAATGGTGATTTAGCCTTCTTTGGAGAAGGTATTAATGGTGCCCGTAAGATTGCCTACGCGCCCAGCTTTGGCTCGATGAATGAAGCTGGCGATAAAAAGGAAACCGTGAGGAGTTTGCTCGGGGAGTTTGCAAGTCTCTCTGCCCGCGATGACAATACTCTTTCCATAATCAGGGATTTAACAGGGCGTGATGTTCCATTGGTTGTCGATCCTGTTCTCTTATCCCCGCCGAAATCCATTGAGGACAGGAGAGTGCCAAATCTTAAAGGTAGGATTGGAGTTTATTTGATGACCCCGGGTCCTAGTGAGATCAAAAAGGTTCAAGATTTTGCAAAAAGAGGGAACAAGCCAGTTGTTTCAGTGGGATACTTCCACAGATGGGCCGATGAACAGTTGGCTTCGCTTGCTCCGTTCGAAGTTCCCGAGGCTCTTGCCGGAGCTGACCTTGTCGTTACCAACACTTTCCATGGAGTCGTTTTCTCTTTGAAATATGCTAAGAAGTTTGTCCTTGTTGACCACCCAACCAAAACTACGAAGTTGGACACGCTGTGTCGCCTTTTTGATTTGAAGAGGGTCATGTCGACGGATGGGAGGATATCGATTGACGATGTCAATCAGATCTCTGGAGATCAGCAGGATCTACAAACCATGATCACCCGATCTCGAAACTATCTTGCAGAGGCGCTTGACGGCCATTAACTCCTGCTACGGCGGGGAGATTTTTAGATTTTGTCAAAAGCAATTCCATATCGACCAGAGGTTGATGGCTTGAGGACCATTGCAATCCTCCCGGTTTTGTTATTCCACCTTGGTTTTACCTGGATTGAAGGTGGTTTCCTCGGTGTCGACGTCTTTTTTGTGATATCCGGTTACCTTATCACTTCCATTATCATTAAGGAGTCTGCACAGAAAAAATTCACGTTTCGGGGATTCTGGATGAGAAGAATCCGGCGGATTTTTCCGGTTCTAAGCATTATGGTCTGGGTCACGTTGGTGGTGGCTTTCCTCATCTCCTTTCGCCCTGAATTAAGGAACTACGGGCACATTGCGATCGCTGCTCTTTTATCGGTGGCCAATGTTGTGATTCTTCGAGAAAGCGGAAGCTACTGGGGACCGGAAGCGGAAGATTCTCCATTTTTGCACACTTGGTCTCTCTCGGTGGAAGAACAATTCTACCTCCTTTATCCGTTGGTTCTCGTGGCCATCTTCAAAAAAAAGAGGGAATATCTTGGAGGCCTAATTGGGGTTTGTTGTTTAGCTGGGTTTATCCTTTTTGTAATAGCCTCGTCCATTGCGCCGAACGCATGCTTCTATCTTCTTCCAACCCGGGCGTGGGAATTAGGAACGGGGTGCTTTGTCGCGGTATTACACGCTCAGAACAAACTTGCCCTTTCGGTGCGCACAGGAGGCTTGCTGAGTGGAGTGGGAATGGCCTTAATTCTCATTTCCTATTTTTTTATCTCAGGTGAGGATGGGGTCTCCGCTACTCAGGGTGCGGCAGTGGTTGGTGCGGCATTTATTGTGGCCAATCAACAGCCTCATGGGCTGGTTTATCGGATTTTAGCGTGGGGCCCAATGGTTTTTATCGGGAGGTTATCCTACTCACTCTACGTCTGGCATTGGCCGGTCATTGTTCTTGGAAAGCCTTACTTTGAGGCAAAATGGGCATTTCTTGGAGTGGGTCCTGCTTTAACAATTACCGTAATTTTATCCCTTCTTTCCTACTTTTTTATCGAAAAGAAGACGCGTCAAATGAAACGAATTGGCACTTTTGTCGTGGCCAATTCTTTGTTGGCTCTGACAGTGGCTTCCTTCTTGATTTGGGGCAGCTACTCAACCACCTACGATACGAGTAAATTCAAAAAATCGTCCTACTATGGCCAGCTTTATGATCTTGCGCCTCTCAATCCCCCCTTATCCAGAGATATAATTTTTAAGCGGCAGGGCATCATCGCTCCTCCCCGTGACTATGATGCGATCAAAGATGTTTTTGCCACAGGCGGAATTAACGCGGGGCGTGAAAACGCTCCTTTCCAGATACTGCTTTTTGGCGATTCCCATGCTCTCATGTGGTCAAGGACCCTTTCGGAGCTTGGCGAAGAACTTGGAGTGAAGGTTGTTCTGAACGGAATGGCTGCGACTACCCCGTTTTTTGAGATTCCGGTAAATAAGAAACAGCCGAAAACGTCCCGTTATGAGGGAAAGGACAAGACTAGGTTTGATCTCTCCAGGCTCGAATTGCTCACTGCAGATAATACGAAGCTTTTGATGATTGCGTCGCGATGGAGCCAACGGCGGCCTGAAGAGACTACGAGCCTCCTGGACTATGCTGCTTCCCGCGATATTCCAGTTCTCCTTATTGAGCAGCCCCCTGAAATTTTCATAGGTAATAATAATGCGAGCCAATATATCGCGTTTCTCAATTTAAAGACTTCGGAAGAAGGGGTTCAGGCGATCCCGATGGGCAATATCGAACAATATAAAAAAGGGAAAGAGTTGCTGGGTAATCTTAAACAGAAGTATGACAATGTCTCTGTTTGCTCCTTATCCAAGGAGCTATTAACCGAGGGGAATTTAGTCAGGGTCGTTAAGAATAAAGAAATACTCTATTACGATGACGACCATCTCAGCAACGAAGGAACCACTTTTTTAAAGCCGGTTCTAAAAGAAGCGATTCAGAAAGCTCTTGGGAGCTTCTAATTTCATGAAAGTTCTCCACCTTTCCAAAGACGATATTGGCGGCGGTGCCGGTAGAGCAGCCTTTCGGCTCCATCAGGGTCTTAGGGCGATCGGTGTGGACTCGCGGATGCTGGTAATGGACAAATTATCACAGGACCCCGACGTGATCAGGCTTCCCCGGGGTTTAAAATTCTTTTTCAATAAGGTGGGCGGGAGAATTGAGAATATTCTTGCGGAATGGTTCCTCAGGCCCGGAATGCAGTGGGATTTAAGTTTGGTTCCCGCCTTTGTCTCGAACGTCATCGCCGCAGAAAAGCCTGATATCGTAAACCTTCATTGGATTAATCGGGGCATGATTTCGGTTCGAGAAATTGGTAATCTTCCGTATCCGGTTGTCTGGACATTTCATGACATGTGGGCGGCGACTGCAGGCTACCATTACTATGGAGAGGCTCTGACCGAGAGGCTGGCTTCCGGAAATGAGCAGTCACATGAAATGGGTTGTGACAAGTGGCTGGGCCGTTACCTTCTGAAAAGAAAGAAGGAAGCTTGGGATCCCCAGAACATGAAGATTGTATGTCCTTCGCGGTGGCTTGCTGACTTCAGTTCGAGTTCTCCGGTCTTCCCGTCCAAGGACGTGCACCATATACCCTATGGACTCGACTTGAATATTTTTCATCCCAGAGAATTACCAGAGGGGAAGCGCTTGGTTCTATTTGGCGCCGCGTCTTCGTCGGCTGATCGTCGTAAAGGCAGTGACCTCTTGCTCGAGGCTCTGAGCCGGGGCGTTTCCACCGGCCGTCTCGACCCCGATAAAACCGCCTTAGTGGTATTTGGAGACCAGGAGAACCTCGAGGATTTTGGAGATTTGCAGGTTTGCTCGCTCGGTTATCTCAAGGAAGAAGCGGCCTTGGCGAAAGCCTATGCTGCCGCAGATTGCTTTGTAGCCCCCTCTCGCGAGGACAATCTTCCCAATACTGTCCTGGAGGCATTGGCATCAGGCGTTCCCGCGATTGGCTTCAACATTGGCGGAATGCCGGATATGATCGAAAACGGCTCAACCGGATACTTGGCGTCGCCATTTGAAGTGTCTTCTCTCCTGAATGGTATTGTCGCGATCGTGGACGCTCCGGTGTCGGTATTGGACGACCTATCCAAAAATTGTCGCAAGAAGGCGGAAACGCATTATACCCTAAAGACACAAGCCTTTCACTACCGGGATTTATACAGTGAACTTATATAGCCAAAACAAACTGTGAGCTCCTTCTCAATCGCTAGCAATGAATAATAAAATATCACTCGTCTTCCTTGTATCCATTATTATTATTGGGGCATCGTTTTTGGGGTTGACCATTGGACAGGCCCGATTTGTTGATCTCTCAATTTATGGATTGGTTACACTGGGTGCCTTGTATTTGTGTTACCTCTACAAATTCACCTGGCAAATCGTCCTCTTTCTTGTTTTTAGCGGAGTGCAGTTGAATTACGGGTTTCGTCTCAGTTCCCAACAGTATGCGGTCGCTCTTTTATTGCTCTATGGTGTGCTCATTACTCTCTTGCGAAGCAACCCCTTCCCCAAGCCTGATTTTTTCAGGCGGATTCACGCGGGTCGACTTGTTTGGTTTTCCGGACTCCTCCTAATTTTTGGAGTCTGTTCTTTTGCGATTAACCGGGTAATTCCCTATGATGGAGGATCTTATGCGCTAAAGAATATGCTGAAGGCCTATTCGAACACTTTCGCCCCGGTTGTGGTCCTGTTTTTGGCTCTTATTATGCCTTACAGCTTCCGCATTGGACACCGGGTTATTCCGACAATTCTAAGTATTCTCTTCATCTCTCTAATTCTGAACTTTTTAAACACCTACTATCTTTTCAGGCAGGGGTACGGAGGAGCTTCAATTTTATCCGAAGAAGAAGGGTCGGTCGGTCTCTTTTACATTCCGATTATCAACGCTTCAATCGGGGTGTTCACCATGCGGGTTTTGGCGCCGATTGCTGTGATTTTTTCGTTCGCGTTCCTCTGTGAACGTGGTTGGTACCGAAGGCAGACAAATTATCTGAAGCTCATTACCCTCAGCGTTTTGGGCCTGGGTCTTGTTGGGTCAATGGTAAGTGGAGGAAGAGCCGCGGTCCTAATGTCTTTGATGTATGTCGGGGTTGTGTCACTGCTAAACCGCCGCATCGTTCTCATGGCTGCTGCTGCCTGTATTGCGGCAATGATTGTTCTGGTCGCAAATATTTTCTCCGGATTCATCAACAAGGACCTACCTGTCTATGTGGCCCGGCCCCTTCAGTATGTGATGATTGAGAAGGGAGAAGCGATGGATTCCATCGAAAATTCATCGGACTACCGAAGCGAGCTATTCAGTGAAGCAATATCCGAATGGCAGGAAGACGCGAGAGTCTTACTTCTTGGCCGGAGTGTTTATAAGGCAATGGAATATCAAGCCTTGAAGGCAATCGTAGGTGACAAAGACTCATTTGTTATGGTTAACTTGAACTCGGGTACCTGCCATGCTCTTCTTCCGTCTTTGCTGATCCAATATGGAATTGTAGGATGCGTGCTATATTATATTGTCTATCTGATGCTTATTCGCTTTTTCTGGAAAAGTTATAAAGTCGCGAAAAGGGAAAATTACTCCGAAGAGCTGCGAATGATTTCCTTCCTTATGGCGCTTTCAACCGGGATTGGCATTCTCATTGCCACCATCGGTGGTAGCTGGTTCGGAGGGTTTCAGGTCGTTATGGTGATCCTGATTAAAAGTATGGCTGCACGAGACGAACTAGCCTACCAAAGGTCAGAGGCGGCTGAGGAGAGAAGTGAAAGAATGGCTCCAGCCTTAGGAGTTCCCTCATGGTCCTCCCGATGATGGTTTTGTGGGTTCGAGAATCGACGTTTTTTGTTTGGCAATCAAAATGAACCCGCTCATCTCTGTCGTGAGTGCCTCCTGGAATCAGGGGCGCTATCTGGAGGA
>JAUIKP010000082.1 GCA_030430725.1 Nitrospiria bacterium | reverse complement strand
TATCCAACTGAGCTACGGACGCATGATAGGAAAATCGCATAGTTAGGGAGTTTGAGTCAACGACCCGGCAGCCTGGGGTGTCTATTGTTGCCTCCGTCATTTCAGCCCAGAAAATCAAACACCCCACGTTTTTGAATGAGGTTATCGTTTGCTCTAGAGAAACGAAGCACGCCCAAAACTCTTTAACACCCTATCCATGAAACAGGGGGAAGGCCAAGCCAATCGGTTCATATCGGCAAAAACGACAAAAACCAAGCCAGTTCGTCTCTAAACTATACGATCTTCACACAACTTGTTTCACGTGTCGTTCATGCATATATAGGATATTCGCATCCGACCGATAGGGTGAGCTATCGGAGGTGGATATGCGAAATAATTGTATCCTTGGCGTTGTGGGTTTCTTTGTACTCCTTGGTGCCTGCGCCTCGCAGCACTCGCCCAATAATCCTAATAATAATGTTGATGAACAGGTGGATCTCTATCTCAGCACACTGGATGATAAGCATTTCGTCTGGTGCGAATTAGATCTGGAGCAATGTCGACATGACTTTGAGGCATGGAAACGTACCGCACAAGGTCTCAGAATAATTGAGGAATTCGAACGAGAGAATACGGGGCAACAGGACAATTCTCAGCACTTACCGAATGTCTTTCGTACGCGATTTGTGGAAGAAGGCCGGCTCGGAGAGGAAATGGCAGGCAAAGACGATAAGGGGCAGAGCTTCGATCAGGATCCAGAAAACTTGAATCGGTCCTATTGGACTATCGATAATAATGGACATCCCATACAGGAAAGCATGAGTATGCCGCCAAGAACTCATGGTCCCCAAGTCGCACCCTGATAGTCTTAAGGAGCCGTGCCGACATCATTCACCAAAAAAGATGATTTTCCCCACCCGTTCCCAGGCTTTTTATATTCTTTCTCACACGCCAGATCGACACTCATTATTCGGTTCAGATCCATTTACTTGATATGCCACCAACGCCGTATGAAAAACCTTCAACAGGAAAAAATGCTGATAAAAAAAGGATCGGTTCGAAAAACTTATTCCCCGACTCGAACCAGCATGCCGCGCTCCTTGCAGATATTGAAGGTGTGGTAGAACCATGCCACGATGAGCACAAGGAATCCACCATTGAGCCCCGTGGCCCACAGCAAATGAGTCACCGGGGCGTTACCGGTCGTAAGGACCCCACGCATCCCTTCAAAGATATGCGCAGGAGGAACCATCCAGGCAAGAGATTGCAGCACCGGCGGAAGAACCTCAATGGGGTAAAACACGCAAGAGATTGGTTGAAAGAGAAAGACCATGCCCCAGGCCAGCACTTCGGCCTGTTGCCCAAAGCGCATGATGATGGAAGTGGTGAGTACGCCGATGATCCAACCTGATATAACCAGATTGAGAACGAAGGGGAGCAAGGAAAGTCCCATCTGGAGGATATCATAGGAATAAAACACCCAGGCAAAAATCATCATCAGACCGCCCACGGCCGTGACCTTGAGCACGCTCATGGTCATAGTCGCCACGAGATATTCTCCGACCGTTAACGGACTGGCAAACAGGTTCATCAGATTGCGAGCCCACATTTCTTCGAGAAATGAAACGGCAATACCCTGCTGCGCCCGAAACAACACATCCCAGAGAATCAGCGCCCCAAGAAAAAATGAGACGGCGCCATGCAGCGACATTCCAACCTTCTCCAGATAAATCGTAATGAATCCCCACACCACGAGATCTAAAAACGGCCAATAAAAAATCTCCAGCAACCGGGCAAAGCTTCGCTTGTAGAGATACATATGACGGGACAAGAGAGCAACGATACGACCAAGACTCATGGACCGTTCTGTTCCCTGGCCAGCTTTAAAAAGACCTCTTCCAGATCCCGTTGACCGTACCGTTGAATAATTTCCGTGGCGGTGCCTTCCGCCACAATTTTTCCCCGTTGCAGGAAGATAATCCGATCGGACATTTCCTCCATCTCCCGCATGTTGTGCGAGGTATAGAGAATACTCAATCCTTCCGAACGTTGGTATTCTTTTAAAAACGATTTAATCTTATTGACGATATCAGGATCCAAGCTGGCTGTCGGCTCGTCTAGAAACAAGACCTTTGGTTCGGTCATGATGGCTTTGGCCAAAGTCAGTCTCGACATTTGGCCGGAAGACAGTTTTCTCGTGAGGCGGTGACGGATATCTTCCATCTCCAACTTTTTGACGATGTCATCAATGCGCTGCTGAATATGCTTGAGTTCATAGAGTCGCGCGATGACCTTCAGGTTTTCCTCTACCGTTAAAGAAAACGGCATCGAAATATAGGTAGAGGAAAAATTCACTTGCTGCAAGATCGTTTCTCGATGTGTGGCCAGATCCAGGCCAAACATATGAATGCTTCCGGCTGTTGGTGTGATCAATCCCAGTAACATATGAATCGTGGTGGTTTTGCCGGCACCATTCGGCCCAAGCAGACCGAGTATTTCACCTTTTTTGATGTCGAAGGAGATATTATCGACCGCCGTAAAGCCTTGAAACCGTTTACTGAGATTTCGAACTTCAACCACAGAAGAAGCCATGGAATCGGAGGCAGGCATTAAAACAAAAATCCACCAATTTTATCGGATAGGTGACAGGTTTCACAGCGATTACTCAGCACCTCGCCTTCATATTGTTGTTTTCCATCGTGACAACGAAGGCAATCGGCCATATTGGCTTTCCAGAGCATCGAGTCTTTTGGCTGATCTGGTTCATGCGGCTGATCATCGAGTTTGACATGCCCGCGCGGGATCACAATGGGGTACCCTTTAATCGGCGATCCGTGGACGACGCGCCCGTGACAGGTTGTACACCCCTCACCTTGTCCACGCTTTTCGAAGGCCTCCATATGTTCCCGGTGATTCATGATCAGTCCGACATCTTTCACGGGTGTAGGCAGATCACGGACGGAGACTTCCGTCACCCGCAAGATGGCTCGATGACAACTGATGCACACGGAAGAAGTCACATGAGATTGAAGGTTATGCGGTTCAGTCGGAGTTCCCAAAAATGTGATCGCGACGTCTTCTAATCCGGCAAAGACTTTATCCTCAATAAATCCGGATATGCCTGGACGCACATGACAATCAACACAGGTGACATCCTTATGACTGGACCGAATCCAGGAATCATAGGAGGGCTTTATGGTATGACAACTCGCACAGAAGGTAGGCTGATTAGTTAGCGGGATTGCCACAGCCCCTCCTAAGGCCAGCACCAGGAGTGTGGCCGCCATGAGGGTCAGGCCTTTTCCCATGAAGGCTACGAATTCCTTTGGAGGGGGAACTGTTTCATGATCAGTTGCGCCAATCCCTGGACGTCGTCCCGATCAAACCAGGGAGCCGAGCATTCGATGCGTTTCATCGAGGCCACCGCCAGCAAACCATCCATCGATACATCCACTTCTTGTAACTGCTCACGTACGACCACGACCTTGGGAAGGCCATGGCTTTTCCAGCCTTCGGCAATAATCAAGTCGATTTCACCATTAATAAACCGATCCCGAACTTGATCGACAGGCAGTTCTTCCGGGACATCAGCAAACATGGCCAAGCTCCCCTTGGATAAGACAATGACCGTACTGGCCCCTGCACGTTTGTGACGCCAACTGTCTTTGCCTTCGGTATCCAGATCAAACCCGTGACCGGCATGCTTAATGGTGGCCACTCGATAGCCCGCATGCGTCAGCTCCGGGATCAGGCGTTCGATCAGAGTCGTTTTGCCACTGTTGGAGCGGCCAACAAAACCCACAATGGGAGGTGTCATGATGAGCCCTATACTTCCTTCTCGGAGATCAAAAAATTCCCACTAGGCCCCATGAAAGCCTAGGCTGATTAAAAGTTTCGAGATAATAATTGGACGTTTACGGAATCACCGGGCTTGAGGGATTCGACTTCTTCCGGTACATCTATAAATCCATTGGCCTTCACCATTGAGGTGAGAATGCCTGAACCCTGCCCACCGGTCGTCCTGACCGTGAGAACGCCATTTTCGTGCTGAAGAATGCCACGGAGAAAATGCCGCCGATCGGTATGCTTGGAAAATGATTCTTGAAACAGTGCCTTGACAACCGGCCGTTCCCATTTCCGATGCCCACCCATTTTCAACATGGCCGGGCGCACAAGTTGATCAAAAGTGACCATGGAGGAAACCGGGTTCCCAGGCAAGCCAAAGGCGAGTTTCCCTTGGATTTTTCCGAATGCGACCGGTTGCCCTGGTCGAATCGCCAATTTC
The DNA here is from genome assembly GCA_030430725.1 of Nitrospiria bacterium. Taxonomy (GTDB): domain Bacteria; phylum Nitrospirota; class Nitrospiria; order Nitrospirales; family UBA8639; genus Nitrospira_E. The sequence goes on along the minus strand of JAUIKP010000082.1, from coordinate 5,703 downwards.
CAGAAATTCATGTCTGCACCAAGTTCTGCAAACACCGGCTTGGTAAAATCGTAATCTCCCATGGAGACCCCGCCGGATAACACTAAAATATCACACGTGAGGCCCTGGCGGATTTTGTCTTTTAAGGAGACCGGGTCGTCTTTCGCAATGCCCAAGAGAACCGGAATGCCCCCTGATTCCTGAACAGCAGCAGCTATACCATAACTGTTGGAATTAACGATTTTATGCTCATCAAATGATTCATCCAGGTCTGCCAATTCATCTCCGGTAGACAGGATCGCCACTCGAGGACGCTGTGACACGAGGACGAAGGATTTGGCCAGGATAGCCAACATGCCGATTTCTCCCGAACGCAATTGGGTTCCTTTGGGGATAATACACTCTCCTTCGGTAACATCTTCCCCTTTTGGCCTGATATTGGAACCCTGACCGGCTTCAGCCTTCATAATACGGACGGTGGTTCCCGTGGGCTCAGTGTATTCCACTCGCACAACAGTATCTGCTCCAGCCGGCACTGGAGCTCCGGTCATAATCCGAATCGCTTCGCCTGGGCCGACGGTTTTGGTAGCCACGGCCCCCGCTGCAACATCCTCCACAATTTTTAATTCAGGGATGCGGGTAATGGCATAGTCCTGCTTAATATCCGCCCAGCGGACCGCAAAGCCATCCATCGCTGAATTGTCCCACGGCGGATTGGACCGCGGAGCAAGAATGTCTTCTCCCAAAACCCGCCCAAGGGAATCAAGAAGGCCTATTTTTTCACAACCCAAAGGATGTGCCGTGTTCAGGACAGTCTGTTGGGCTGAAGTTAACGAAGTAAGCTGATCCATATGTCTTGCCTAATCATGCCGAAGGTTAAAGTGGCGCAAAAAAAACGGCCTGCATTCTGCAGGAGTCTCGCTCGGTGACACCACAAAAAATATGAATTCGTTCCTCTGCCGTCCGTGTTAAAAAGTCGGATGGTCGGAGATCACACCCTACCCTGCTCCAGGTACCGATTAGGCCTTTTTGAATGGAGCCGGTCTGGCCGACACCTTCACCAGCGAATCTTTTTTCTTACAGAACTCCTCGACTTTGTTCGCAATCCCATGAATAGAGTCAGCCGTGGGAAGATCCGAATGAAACAAGGCATAGGGCTCGCCACGATCACATTGGAGAACCATCTCCGGATCCAGTGGCACGCGCCCGAGAAAAGGGACCCCCATGCCTTCAGCCGAGGCTTCGCCTCCACCTTTTCGAAACAACTCAATGGATTTGTGGCAATGAGGACAATCTAAACCGCTCATATTTTCCACAATACCAATGATAGGAAGCTCACTATCCCTCGCAAAGGTGACTGACTTACGGGAATCTAACAAAGCCACCTCCTGCGGAGTAGATACAATCACGCAACCCGTCACATCACCGATGAGATCAATCGTCGTCACCGATTCATTCCCAGTCCCTGGCGGAAGGTCGATGAGCAGAAAATTGAGGTCTTGCCATTCTACTCCACCCAGCAGTTGATTGATGAATTCAAACTTATACGCATCCCGCCAAATGATAGGATCATCGGAGTTTTGCAAAAGGAACGACATCGAGGCGATTTTTAGATTATAGGCTTGGTGCGGAATTATCCCGCCGCCTGTACTAATTTTGAGTTTCTGGCCTTCGGCGCCTACCATTTTGGGGATATTGGGGCCATGAATATCCATGTCGCATATCCCCACCTCATAGCCTTTGAGGGCCAGACTAATGGCGAGATTGGTGGTCATCGTACTCTTCCCGACCCCGCCCTTATTACTCATCACCAAGATTTTGTAATCAATGCGCTCCATGCGTTTTCCAACCAGCCAGCGACTATGACCCTCTCGGTCTTTTTGGCAGGTTTCAGTTTCGTCGCAAATTGCACAGGCCCACATATAGGTACAAACGTCCCCACTTGAATTCGAGGATGGTTGAATCATATTCAGTTCAGTTGCCATGAATCCCTCCACATACATCCACTACGATGATAATTTTCTATAAATCCGGTCACACCATAGGTCATGGCGTGACTTTACGTCCCATTTTCTCCACCATATGCTCTACAAGCGGTAACACGACATCAAGATTTTCCTGTACGCCTTTCACGCTTCCCGGCAAATTCATAATCAGTGTGGTCCCCTTAATTCCAGCCGTTCCGCGGGAGAGCATGGCGGTCCGGACTTTTTTAAGACTTGCAGCCCGCATGGCTTCTCCGATACCGGGGATCTCTTTGTCAATCACATCCTTGGTTGCCTCTGGCGCCCAATCTGTTGGTCGCACACCCGTTCCCCCCAGGGTCAAAATGATATGGGCCTCGGTCGTTTCACAGAGTGTGTCTAACTTGCGTGAAATGGCCTCACGATCATCCCCCACGACATCATAGGATAAAAGGGTTAACTGGTGGTTCGTCAAGATTTTTTCCAAATGTTTACGATTCTCATCGGGCTGTTGACCTGACTGTATTTTGCTGCTGATTTGTATCACAGCCACCTGGATCATCTCGAGCCTCGGCTGAGTTCCATGTTACCTCGGACCGGAGTCCGGTACGTCGACATACTCTTCATCCCCGCTAGACCCAGCGCCCACTGGTTGCGGGGCTAAGGGGGAACGCCGAACTACCGGTTGGCCGGAAGTCGGAGTAGGCGCCATGGCATCCTCACTTTCTGGAGATTTCTTTTTGCCAAAGACTTGGGCACTGATAATGCCCACCTCATAAAAGAAATACATCGGGATGGCCATAATACATTGATTAAAGGGATCAGGCGTGGGCGTAAGGATTGCTGCGAAGAGAAATGACCCCAAAAATGCCCATTTTCGGTATTTTCGCAAAATAGGAGCATCCACCCACCCTAATTTCGCCATCAAGGTCAACGCGAGCGGCACTTCAAAAATCAGCCCAAAGACCAACAAGAACCAGAGAATAAACCCCACATAATTGGCGATAGAAATTTGTGCAATAAATCCCGAAGCCAGACCATAGGAAATTAAAAAATGCAACGCGAAGGGCAACACGACAAAGAAGCAAAAGGTCAATCCCAAATAAAAGGCGACGGTGCTAATCGCAGTGAAAGGCCCGACAAATCGGCGTTCCTGGACATGTAAACCTGGCAGAACAAATTGCCACACTTCCCACAACCAGTGCGGAGTCGACAGGACGAGGGCGCATAAGCCCGCCACCTTCACATTTTGCCATAAGGCTTCAGCCGGGGAGAGAAAGACAAAGGGAATTTTGGGCAAATCCGACGGCATCCATTCCCACGAATCTAAAATAAAATAATTTTGGAGAGGAATCCGAAGCCAGGATACCAGTGTATCGGCATAAAAAAATGTCCCAACAAAAACACAGGCCATGACAATAACTGCCCGCGTGAGTCGCCATTGGAACTCTTGCAAATGCTCCATGACGGGCATTTTTTTGTCTTCCAATGGCTTAAAGACTTTCTCTTCAAACCAGGAGCCCAGCTTGCTTTGTTTGGCCATGTTAATCCTACACCCTAATAAGTCGAGGGGGGCTCATAGTCGCCCCCCTCAGTGCTCCCATCCCTTATTATTGGGGATTCACCGCGATAAACAGATTATTGCCACGACGGTTGACCAATAGAACGGCCAACTCATCTTTGCCAATTTTTGACGCAATCTGTTTGAAATCGTCGATGGTGTTCACGGCTTGACGACTCACCTCCTGAATGACGTCACCAACTTGGATACCAGCAGCCTCTACGGCACTGCCGGATTCTACTTTGGAGACAACCACACCTTTGGTTTGTTCAGGAATATTGAACTCGCTCCGGCTTTCCCCACTAATCGGGGCAACGGCCAATCCCGATAACACGTTATCAAGTTTTTCCATAGTGGGAGCTTTTTCCTCTTCCACCGGCGCATTTTTTGCCAGTACTTGATCGGAGGGCCGTTCTCCCAATTCCAAGGTGAGGACCGTCTCTTTGCCTTCGCGGAGAACTGTAATTTCTTTTTGCATTCCCACCTTTGTTCGGGCGACGATGTTGCGCAGATGATTGACATCTTTAACCGCTTCCCCTCCGTATTCAAGGATCACGTCGCCCCGCTGAAGTCCAGCCTTGGCCGATGGACCAGCTTCGTGGACTTCACTGATTAATACCCCGCCCTGTTGACCCTCAGGCAATTGGAATGATTGGGCTAAGGCAGGGGTTAATTCCTGAATGGCCACTCCCATCCATCCCCTAACCACCTTTCCCGTTTCGATCAGGCTTGCGGCAATATCCTTCGCAATACTGACTGCAATCGCAAATCCCACGCCTTCGGAACCACCCGTCCTGGAAAAAATGGCCGTGTTGATTCCGATCAGCTCCCCTTTCATATTCACCAGGGCCCCACCTGAATTTCCCGGGTTAATCGCGGCGTCCGTTTGAATGAAATCTTCATATTCCGTAATACCGACACTACCTCGGCCGAGGGCACTGATAATTCCCAGGGACACGGTATTACGTAAGCCAAATGGACTCCCGAGGGCCAACACCACATCCCCAACACGAAGGGATTCATATTCTCCCCAGGCCACTGAAGGAAGTGGGCCATTTTCCAGTTTGACTTTAATGACGGCTAGATCGGTCTTCGGGTCGGTCCCGACAACGGTGGCTGACATCTCTCGCCCATCATGAAAGGACACTTTAATATCACTCGCATCTTCCACGACGTGGTTATTCGTCAGAATATATCCGCGAGAATCAATAATTACTCCAGACCCGGCACTCATACCTGGAGGTCCGCCAGGACCTCCCCCTGGAGGTCCACCACCAGGAGGACCTCCGCCAGGAGGCCCACCAAACGGCCCGGGAGGTAAGCCTCTAGATGGACCACCCCCACCTGTCACTGCCACGTTGACAACCGCCGGACCTACTTTTTCTACAATTTCTGAGAACCCCTCAATAAACGCTCCGGGTATAGCCGCTTCTGTCTGGGCAGGGGCAAACCACCCGTTACCCAAAAATCCACCGACTATCCCCAGTCCTAAAAAAAGGACAAGGAAACCCCATGGAGGGGCAATTCGAAACGGCCTGGCAGTGCCAGCAAACAACCGTGACATGTGCATCATTCCGATCTCCTGTTCAAAAAAATTTAATAGAAACGGAGTGAAAAGGAAAATTTCTATCTCACTACTCTGGGCGTTCTTAAGAAATTCCCCTAAGACAGATCGCCTCACTTCGTATAACCGTTTGATTCTACAATAATTGTTTTCCCACGTTCAAAGTCAAATCGCCGGTTTTTTCCCGGCCACCCATATAGGCCTATACCCAGCAAAGTCTCGACCATTTTGTCAAGGGATTCACTCTTATAAAAAAACACTCTTGGGCAGGATAAACATCTTCAGAACCAGCTATTTGGATTGATGAAGACCAATGAATGCATTGTTCTCATGAGCGAAAAGCCCATGAAATTATTCCGGGAAACATTAGACGAAACAAAGAATGTGGGAGGGAATGAAGAATGGTTACATTCAGGCAGGAAGCATCATTCGGTGATATCCAGGAGGGAGCCCAAAATTTTATCCTGAATTCTCATGCCGGCCATATTGGCTTCTATGAGATTCGCTGCTTGCAGATGGGAAATGATTTCTTCGCCTAGATCTACATTTGATCCTTCTCGAAGACTGAACGAATGTTCACTGGAGAGCAATTGGGAGGAAGGACGTTCATCCGTTTGCAAAGGAACCCTCACCCC